>DASSNZ010000130.1:0-12893 GCA_035701135.1 Verrucomicrobiia bacterium | reverse complement strand
GGTTCCGCTATTGGTGTGCCACACACCGCGACCGGATTGGGAGTACGCCTCCAAATTGTTTCGCTTTTGCCCTCTTTGACAATCGGATCGGCTGTGCTGGCGGTGCTTGCGCTCTATGCCTCGACGCTCACGCGTAATTTGCTTCAATCTCTCGGTTTGGCGGTAACGTTCGCGGTGATTGCATTTGTGTTGATTGCACTCGTGTCTCCAGGCGGAATTGTTCGTTTTGGGTTCGTTCCCTTATGGAGTGCGGCATTGGCGGCGGTTATTTTTATTCCGGCTATGGCGGTGGCCATCGTGTTGCTGGCGTTTATCAATTACAGAATCTTCGAAACGAGTTCTCGCGTGTGGCGGCGAAATATATCGGTTTTGCTTCTATCGCTGATTTGCTCAGGTGTTGCAACAACGGTGATTTACCATCGCGTCTGGGAACTCTGGATGCCGGAGGAACCCATGCATGGCGCCCACATGAATATGTATAATAATGGTTTAGGGCTTACTGCTGAATTTGACGCGACGCTTTCCCGGATGGCGGTGGCGCTGCCGGGTGGAACGGTTTGGATGCGGCGGGGCAGGTTGGAGCGTATTCTAATTCCAATTGAAGGCAAAAAGAACAGCTTTCGTTGGCACACCCGGGCTGCCGGTCCCTGGCATTCGGGATTTCTTGAAGGAACGAATTGGCGCGATGTGGCGGTTACGGACCAAAGCTGTTTTGCGATTCGCACCGGCGGAACTTTATGGGATTTGTCGGATGTGCAACCGGGCGGCAGCGGAGCAGCGGCTCCCAGGCAAATCGGCGAAAGCAGCGATTGGTCGAAAATTTCGGCCGGCAGGAATCATTTTAGCGCTTTGAAAAACGACGGAACGCTTTGGCAATGGGGCAAGTTCAATTCGACGACCGATTCCGCTCCCACCATCATTCCAACACCCGTGCAAATCGGCACAGACAAAGATTGGGTTGCGATCAGCGAATCCGGTTTTGGCGATGCGGCCGTCGCCGTAAAATCCGATGGAACGGTCTGGCGTTATGTAAATATGAACGTTCGTGTAAAGAAAAACTCATGGGTCCGCCGAACTCCCGCGCAACCCGAATTCTGGATGCGGGGTCCTGACAAAAAGCCGATTTCTGTGAGTTATAACGAGCGCGCAGTCGTGATCGTTTATCAAGACGGAACATTATTCGGGATGAACAGTGATGATGTCTGGCTGCTTGACAGGAATTTGATGGAGTTGGCGACCGAGCGGATGGTTCAATTGGGTTCTGATTCCGATTGGCTCAATGTGAAATTGCTTCAATGGGGAGCAGCCGCGGCAATCAAACGAGATCACTCGCTTTGGATATGGGACACGCACTCGTTGCTCGGCCATCCGGGGGCGCAACCGGTCAGTTTATATTCCGATTGGATTGCGGTCGCCCCCTACGAGAAGAAGTTTTTCGCTCTTGCCGCCGATGGAAAACTCTGTCTGTGGAACCCGCAGAATATTGAAAGACTTAACTACTACTACCGATTCGCTCATGGGAATTGGCTGATGCCGTCCCGCATCAACGCGAAAGTAGTTGCGGATCTTCGTTAGAGGTTCCTCACAACCGCCCCAGCGCGAAAGCGTACGCGCCAATCGAAATCGCCTCACTCGTGCCAAGACGCGACATGCCGATTCCGATGCGTTGGAGCGGATCGTATTGAATCGTTCGATTTGTGCCGGGAACGGGAATTTCGCGCGTTTCGCCCTTCAGAAATTTTTCCAACTGCGCCGGGTCTTCCAGGTTGAATGCCACGGACGCAAGGCGGCGAAAATGATTTCCGTTCGGTCCGATGTAATCGCTGTTCAGTTCGGCAACCAGTGCGGGAAGAAAAAGCGGCCACGCCCCCGAAATACCTCCGCCGATCACGGCCAATCCATCAATCAACGTCAGCGCGTTTCCCATCGCGTCGCCCGCCACTTCGCCCAGGCGGCGAAAGGACTCAATCGCGGCGTTCTGATTTCCCGCTGCTTTTCCCAAAGCGATTTCGCAAATCACTTTCGGTTCCGGCGTTTGTTCAAAAGGAATTCCGGCGTGCATCGCGTAAGCACGGCGCACGGCGCGAATGCACGCGCCTTCCTCGGCGTTCGAGGTCGGATTCAGTTTATTGCGCAGCAGCCAGACTTCGCCCGCCACCGAGTTGTCACCGATGAACAATTCTCCATCGCGCGCAATGCCGCCGCCGAAGCCGGTCCCGAGCGTGACGCCAAATAAATTTTTGTATCGCTTGGGACTTCCCGCTTTTTCGAGCAAACAGTTGACGTGCGGAAGCAATCCGGCGATGGCTTCGCCGAAAACGAACAAATCGCCATCGTTGTTGATGAAAACCGGAATGCGAAATTTCTCTTCCAGCATCGGCCCGAGGGCGATGCCGCCGCGAAACGCGGGGAGATTTGGAAGGTCGCCGATGATGCCGTAGGGATAATCGGCCGGGCCGGGAAACGCGAAGCTGATGGCGACAGGCGGCTCCGGGCATTGCGATTGAACGCGCGCGAAACCTTCGTTGATATTCGCCAGGCAACGCTCGCGATCATCGGCATTGCTCGGCATTGAAATCGTTTCCGTGATCGCCTTGCCGGCGCGCATCGCGGAAAAACGAAAGCTGGTGCCGCCGGCGTCGAGCGTGAGAACAATTCGCCGGTCGGAAAAAATGTCTGCCATGGAATTATGCGGTTAAATCGCGACGCCCGATTTTGTGCCCTTTCAATCCGTAGAACGCGACGTAAGCATAGGCAATGAGCGGAACGATAAATGAGACCTGCAAATTTTTCGTGGTGTCGGCGACCAATCCTTGAAGCGGCGGAAGAATCGCGCCGCCAAGAATCGCCATGACCAGCAGCGAGGATGCCTGGCTTTTGAAAGCGCCCACGCCTTCAATCGCCAGTGAAAACGTATTGGACCAGCCGATGGAAGTGAACAATCCAACAGCGACGACGCACCACATTGCAGCCGGACCGCCGGCTAAAATCGCCGTCAGCAACAGCACGACCACTGTCGTTGAGAAAATCATCAGCGTGCGGCCGGCGAGCGATTTGCCGAATTGAAACAACAGCCAGCACAATCCGACGAATGGAAGATAAATTTTAAAAACCGACCAGTTTGCCACGAAGCGATCCTTCCAGAGCGTGGAAATCGGCGCGGTGGCTTCTCCATGAATTGCATCGAGCGGCGCGCTTTGGGCAACCCACAAAAGCAGGTAGGCCAGCAGCGGAATGACGATCAGGAGAATTTGTTTTTTGGCTTTTTTCATTTCGCTCAATTCGACTGCGCCCATGAAACGCCCAATCAACAATCCGCCCCAGTAAAGCGAAACAAATTTGCTGGCTTCAACGGCAGTTAACCCGGCGACGCTTTTTTGTCCGAGAAAATTTACGATGGAACTGCCAACCGAAACTTCGCCGCCCACATACATGAAGATGGCCAGAACACCGAGCGCGACATGAGGAAATTTCAAAGCGCCCGCGCCGCGTTCAATTTTTCCTTCACCAATGTGCGGCAGATGAATGAAAAAGAAAACGATCGCGAGGAACACGAACACAATACAGAAAATCAGGTAGGGAACTTTGACGGAATCCGCACCGTGCGCGCCTTTGTGGGCGAAGTATTGATAAATGAGCCAGCCGCCGATAAGCGGTCCAATGGTTGTGCCAAACGAATTGAAACCTTGCGCGAGATTCAGGCGGCTTGAAGCCGTTTTTTCCGAACCAAGAATTGTTACATAAGGATTCGCGGCGATTTGCAACATTGCAAATCCAAGACCCACGACAAACAGCGCGACAAGAAACATGGCATAGGAACTTATGGTGGCAGCCGGCCAGAATAACGCGCTTCCGCACGCGGAAATCAACAGACCGAGAACAACGCCATTCTTGTAACCAATCTTTGCGATGGGATCGCCCTTTGTCGCTGAGATGACGAAGTAAAGCAATGCGCCAATAAAATAAGCGCCGAAAAACGCGAACTGCACAAGCATTGCCTCGAAGTAATTCAACGTGAATGCCTCCTTGAACCGGGGAATCAAAATATCGTTGAAAACCGTCATGAAACCCCAAAGAAAAAAGAGCGAGGTCATGATGGAAAACGGGCCTCGATAACTTTTCCCGCCGGTGTTTGTGGTGGAGGAGGCGGGCGCGTTGCTTGTGGATGAGCCGATGCTTGCCATAATTTTTTTGGTGTGAGTTTTTCTGCGGTTTATTTTTTCAGGGACGCGATTCGCTGCGGATTATATTCCAACCATCCACGATGAGTTTGGTTTTCTTCATTTCGGCGGTCGCATTCGCGAACTCGATTTTCAGTGTGCGCGATTCTCCGGGTAAAAGGGAGAAAAAATTATCGTCGTAAAACGCGGGCCGCACCGGCTTGCCGGTATCGGCGTGTTGAAGCCGAAGCCAAACAAGAAACGCCAGATTCTTCGACGGATTTTTCACGGTGGCGACGCACGTGTTGAAACCGCGGCGATTTTTCCAATTCACTTTGCTGTCGAGCGCGACTTTTGGAAGTTTGGCCAGATCCTGAAAACCTTCATACTCAGGCCCGGTCCAGGTGCGGCCGCGTTTGTATTCGTGATTGGAGCGCCAGTAAAACGTGCTTGAAACGGGTTTTCCTTTGGCGTCGGAAAGTTCGAGCCTGATGAAATGAACCGGCGAAACGTTCTTCGGAAAATTCACGCGCAAAACATCTTTTGCCAATCCTTCGGCGGGAACCGTCACGTTCGTTGTTACGCGCAAAACTTCGGTCATGTCTTCGTTGAAAACGCGAACTCCCACGCGGCCATTTTTGAATGCGCGCGGAAATTCGTTGTTCACGGAAACCGTGTTTTTCAGGAAATCGAATTGCGCGTGCAGCGGTTGAAGCGCGTTTTGCGTGAAGGAAAGCGCGGCGGTCGGTTCGAGCGACCAATCCCACATTCGTCCGCATACCTGGCGATTCGGGCTGTTGTGATACCAGAACAACAGTCCGGTTGAAAAACGATCTCCGTAATCGAATTTATTTTCGTTCCAGCATTCCCAGATCGCGCGATACGCGAGTCCGCCGAACGCCTGGGCTTTCATCGCGTAATCTTCAATGCCGTCGCTCGCGCCGTATTGCTCCACGCATTTCCGGTAATTGCCTGTCATGCCGTGAAAGCCGCCGCCGTCGAGGTAATCCCAGACTTTTTTATTGATCGGCCAGAGATCTTTTTCCGGCATCATTTCGCGAAGCGCATCCACGGTCGGCAAAATCGGACAACCATATTCGGGGCAAAGTCCGTGAATGCGGCTGCCGCGCGGCGATGCGGTGTCTTCGTAGTAAAACATCGGATTTTCCGCGACGTACGGACTTCCATCGTGAATGCCGTCCGTTTCGGAACCGGGCTGATAACCGCGCGTGCCGTCGAGTTTTTCAACGATGTCTTTGATGGGAATAATGCTTTTTGTGTCGCGCTCGTTCGCGGAAACGTAATACGCGAGACTTGGATGATTCCGAATCCGTCGAATCGTATCCGCGACATTCGCGCGATAAAGCGCGTGGTCATCCGGCAATTGCGTGTCGCCGGTCAGCCAGAATTCCGTCCAGACGAGAATTCCGTATTCATCGCAAAGATCGAAAAAATAATCCGATTCCGGAACGCCGCCGGCCCAGAAGCGGAGGAAATTCACGCCCGCCTGTTTTGTGTAACGCAATTCCGCGTAAGTGCGCTCGCGGCTGTCGCGGCACATCGCCTCGGGAATCCAGTTTGAGCCGTGCAGGAAAAAACGTTTTCCGTTCACGAGAAACTGGCGGCTGCCGTCCGGCGTGTCGCGATTGCTGGTGATTTCGCGAATGCCAAATCGCGTTTCAATGCGGTCTGAGATTTTTTTGTCCCGCGCAAATTTAATCGTGAGATGATGGAGAAATTGATCGCCTTTGTTCATCGGCCACCACAATCGCGGCTTCGCGATGACAAGCGATTTGAATTCCCCGGGAGTGAATGAAATGGTTTTGGTTTCGCCGGGCGCAAGTGAAACTTTTTTCTGAATTTGAATTTTCGCTTCCGGAACTTCGGCTTTGAGAACGCCGCGCTGTATTTCGCGAGTTGCGTTCACGACATCCACGGAAATTTTCTCGCGCGCCGGCGAAAGAGCAGGGAGCGGCAAATCGCTTTTCACAAACGCATTTCGCAACGCGACCGGGCCGGTCGCGAATAATTTTACGTCGCGCCAGATGCCGGTGTTGCGATCTCGAATTCCATCGGTGAACGTGAAATCCCAGCCGACGGTCATCAGCATCGTGGTGTTTCGTCCGATTTTTCCGTCGCCGCCGTTTCGGTTTTCCCCCGCGGCGCGCGCGGTTTTGCCTTTTTGCCGGAAACCGCCGGGAACATCCACCGGATGAACCAGAACGGCGAGCGCGTTTGAGGCGTCGAAACGCACGAAATCCGTGACATCAAACAAACCGCGCTGAAACATTCCCGCGAGATTTCCGACGCGTTTTCCGTTGAGCCAGATTTCCGCGCGATAATTGATGCCGTCGAATTCCAGCCAGACGCGTTTGCCGTGAAAAGCATCCGGCGTTTTGAATTCCGTGCGAAACCAATACGTGTAAAAGTCCGGGCCGGTTTCGCTCAGATCGGGAATTAAATTTTCCTCGTGCGCGTTGTTCAATCCGAAATACGGCTCGGGATAAACGCCGTTGTGAACAAGCGTATTGAGCACGGTGCCGGGAACAATCGCGGGCTGCGCGTTTGCCGGAAGCGAAAAATCCGTCGTGGAAATTTTTGGCCCGACGGCGTCGGCGTTTGTGATTGGAACGATCGTCCAGTTGAAATTTCCGCCGTGTCCCGCGACGGATTTCAGAACCAGCGGCGCGGCGGAGGTTTGCGCAAATACCGGGACGACACTCGCGCATTGAAAAGCGACGGCCAGCGAAACGAAAATTTGCGTGAAGGTTTTGATCAAAGTGCGCGCGTTTTGGGAAGATTGTTTTTGCGCAATACAAAGCGGGCAATAGGAAATTTATACCTTTTTTGGTAAAATTGTAACCGGCGGCGGATAAAACGGAATGAACCTGATTTTCGGAAACCAATTTATGCGAGTGCGATGCGCGTTTCCTCATCCGGCCATTCTGCTCCGGAAAAAGGAGAACTTTTGTTCGCTCAGAACACGCGAGGAATTTGTTCTTCTGTTCCCGGTCCGCAGCGCCTGAAGGCACGCTCAGGAAATTTTTCCGGACTGGGCTGCCGCGTAATGAGCGGCGCCGATCAGCGCGGTTTTGTCGTCCAAAATCACGCGAACGGGAATCGTCGCGAGCAAATCCTTCATTCGTCCCTCACCGATGAACGCTTTCATGAACGTTCCGTCCTTGATCTTTTCGATGATTTTCGGCGCGATGCCTCCGCCGACGTAAACGCCGCCGATGGCGAACATTTTCAACGCGAGGTTCGCCGCTTCCGCTCCGTAATAACGTGTGAAAAGATCGAGCGCCTGGACGCAGAGGCCGCATTTATTTTCCAGCGCGGCTTTCGTGATGACCGCCGCCGGATCGTTCTGTTTCATTTCCTCGGCAAGCCACGCGGGTTCCGTTCCACGTCCGGAATCCCGGAGAAATTGATAAATGTGAAACGAACCCGCGCCGGACAAAACGTGTTCCCAACTGACCTGTCCGAAGCGCGCGCGAAAATACCCGAGCAATTCGACATCGAGATCGGTGCGCGGCCCGAAATCCGAATGGCCGCCTTCCGACGGAATTACCAGATGACGCCGCCCGTCCCACAACAGACCGGCTTCGCCGAGTCCGGTTCCGGCGGAAATGATCGCGAGATTGCCGTTGATTCCCGAGCCGCGATTTAATTCCACAAGTTTGTCCGGCGCGAGTTCCTGGATGCCGTACGCGTTGGCTTCGAGATCATTGATCAGCCAGACTTTTTCCAGGTTCAGGAGAGTGATCAGTTCCCGCACATCCGCGATCCAGGAAAGATTGGTCGGTTGCGCGCGGCCATTGCGGACCGGGCCGGCGATGCCGAAGCAGGCGCAATCCACTTTCGCGCTGTGAGCTTCAAGGAAAAGTTTCACGATTTCGCGAAGGCTGGAGTAGTCGCGGCTGGGATAAGTTTCGATGACGCGGCATTCCAAACCGCGCCCGCCCGCTTCATACAAAGCGAGATTCACTTTTGTTCCGCCAATATCGCCGGCAAGGATCATTTGTCGTTTCGAAATTTATTTCGAAGATGGCATGAAAATTTTTTCGGGCAAGGGAATTGAGGACGTTTCATTTTTCAGAAAAGGCTTGGCAAGATTGCGCGAAGAGCGTAAGAACCGAGGCAGTTCTTTTCCATGGCCGGATGCGAGTGAGTCTCCGGCTGTGAGTCTTTGCGTTTGCGAGGACTCGAATCTCCCCTAAACACGACCAATGTTTCCCGCTATCAGCAAAAACACCTCGACACGCGCCAAATCGCGTGTCCTGGCGTTCTTTGCTGATGGGCCGCTTGGTCGTGGCCTTGGGGAGAGTGCGCCGGGCGCGCATTCTCTTCAACAGTTTGCAGGAGCTTCGAGTCCGGGCAAAAGCCCGGATTAAAAACTTCAACAGAAAACTGAACTATGAAGATCGTAAAACTTGCGGTTGGGACGCTTGTGCTATCACTCGCATTGACTGCTGCTACTCCTCATACCTTCGCCATTGAAGGACTCAAAGTTTCCGTTCAATGCAGCAATGTCGTTTTATCCTGGCCAAGTGTGGAAGGAGAAACTTACATCGTGCAATATCGTCCCGATCTGACGTCAACAAATGCATGAACAACGCTCACCAACAACATGCCTGCGGCTATCGGCACGAACCAGACATTCTTTGTCCATTCAAACATTGTTCAGAATCCGGTGTGTGATGGCGGCGCGTTTGAAATGATGAGTCTAAACGAAGCAACAGCGGAATCCGCCCCGCAGCCGGATGTTCCGATGGCCATTCGAGCGGATGGAACAGGAAGCGCGGTTCCTCTGGCTCTTTATCCAGAAGGATTTGATTTATCCGATTTCGTTATTTTTGATCCCGCCACGGGTGAATCGGTGAGTGGCGCGGGGTATTCGAGAATTTCACCACTTGATGGTGATATTCCTCTGCCGGAAGGTGGCGAAGGAGCAGGCGACTCAACGAATACGCCGCCTGAAACCGGATTTTACCGGGTGGTTAGGAACGGAATACATATATTTGGTTTGACTAATGACACGGTCTTGTCTGGCATTCTCAAAATTCCGGTTGAGGCTGGGAACGATCAAGGAATTCTCAGCAGCATCACACTTAGCGCGAATGACAATCCGATTCCTGGGACATCCATGATGTCCCAGGAATTTAGCGAGCCGATTGAAGGTTTGCCCGCAGTGACGAATACGCCACTTGCCGGATTAAATTTTATCTTGGATACAAGAAGAGTGAGTAACGGTGATTATTACCTGCAAGCACACGGACAATGGGTATGGTCGTCAACCAATGCCTATGACGTGCCGTATGTTCGAGTGGATAGTCCAAGCATTCTAGTCCATATTACAAACGAGATTTCCTTCCCGGATTGGGTTCAGGAGTTCAGGGATGACTTAATGTTGATCAAGGTCACTTCCGCCGTGACCAATACGGATTGGCAAGTTGACGTATATGGCTCAGAAGAAGATTACGTTGGCAGTTTTATAGGTCATACTGATGATGGGTTGATTGATATCCCTTGGAATCTTCATGACCCTTACGGAAATCCGCGAACTGATTCCACATTTACGACTGTAACGACTATCACGAATTCCGCCACTGCTTCTTCGGCTACTCAAGTCAACCCAAACTTGATTCATATTGTGGATAATTATCCAACCGAAGGCATGTGGTTGATAGCACGAGCCGACTATATCCCGCCTAATGCGCAAAACTATAGCACTTATGTATCAATTCAAGATGGATTTGCAGTAATCGGAGAAGGGGGAGGCGGTGTTTTGCCCGGGCTACCCTATCGAAGCGCCGGCACCGCTCTTTTCATCAATAATGTAACTAACGTTGGCGCGTTTGCTCGCGCCTTAACCAATCACCTGGTCCGTAATTTTTATTTTGACGGCCATGGCAGCCCTGATTTCATAGGTTATTTTCCCGATGCAACTGGAGCGAAAAGGCCGATTACTGCATCTACCGTTGCCAAGCTCCTGGGCAATGATCCGCCGAGCACCAATTCCATCCGTTATAGATGGGTTTGGATTGACTCATGTCAGTCTGCACTGGGTGACTGGCCCCAGGCATTTGGAATGGGCAACAGAGAAAATGTCGCGTTAGCGGATTATGTTTCTCGGCCCGCGACATTTTGCGGGTTTACACACGAGGTTTATGGTTTTACAGCCTTCCATGGGATCAGTTCCATTGACATTTCCAGCATCAGCTTTCGTTCTTATTTTCAAGTTTTTTGGTCGGTTTACGGGGACACGATAAAAAATGCTTTTTCGGAGGCGGAGTTTTATTCCGGTGATCATGACGATCCTCAGTATCTCAAGATTTATGGATATTGGGGCCTTCATTGGAATGAGTTCAACAGTAAATCAGAGTGGCCACCCTCTCCGTAGTTCAGGTCAATATGTTACAATTCATCCAGGTTACGGCGCAATACTCGAACGCGGTATTGGTCGCCATTCTACCTCAAATCTCGAATTTCGTTAAAAAAGCCGACCTGCCGATGCCGGCCCCGATCACGGTACGGCAGGTTGCTGAATTTAATTGCAGCCCGCTAAAAAACGAAATTGGCGGCTCGGTGGTTTTAACGAATGGCCTGTGGGTGCTTTACATGCAAGGCCATGTATATGACTTTAGGACGCCCCACAGTTACTATAACCTTCAGGATGCGCGAGAGATTCCAAAGTTCTACGGCGCTGTGAACCTTAACGAGGATGAAGCGCTTCGATTTGTCCGTTCAGCCATCGGCAAATTGGGCTATTCTTTGAAGGAAACTTTCACGGATCAGGAACCAGAGATTAATTTGCCATTGAAGATCGGCACAAACACCGTGCCTTACTATCTTTTCCAATGGCGCGATCCTGTGTTTAACCAAACAGCCGTTCGCATTGAATTGAACGCGGAGGCGAAAAGAATTGAAGAAATGAGATTATCCTCTCCTTTCTTCCGGCGCGCGCCTCCCGAGATTGCCGTGCGCCCCGTGCTCCGCGATAATTCCGTTCCGGTAAGCGCGACCGCTTCAAACAAATTTCTCGCCGACGCGTTGCCAAAAATCGCGGCATTCGCCGGGAAACTTAAACTTCCGCTTGGATTAACTCCCGGTACCCGTGAAGTTGAAAATGTTGAATTTTTTAACGGATCCTTAGGTGCTTGGGTAACATTGTCCAATGGCTATCTATTTACCTGTGAATATGGAGCGGTTACGGAATTTTGCGCGCCCGATAGCATATCCGGAATCCGTCCGTCCATTCGAATTCCGAAACCCCTTGAAAATTACCTCGGCAAGTGGCAACTGGACGCGGGTGAAGCGACTGAAATGGTTCGCAATGCAATCCGCAATCTTGGTTACACGGAGCGGGATTTCAATATGAGCAACCCGCCGGATATCAGGACAAATCAACCTGTAGGCAAATATGTGGTTCCCCGTTACCATCTTTTTTGGATAACTAATAACCAGATGACCGGGCAAACGATGTCGTTGGTGTCGGCGGAAGTAAACGCTGATCAAAAACGATTGGAATGTTTGCGGTTATTTAACAGTTCTATAATAGCTGAACCGGTGGTTCCGGAATTACCATTGACGCCTCAAATTAAAACGAATAATAGCCTCGTTCCTCATTCGCAAGCCGTTAGGTCGTCCACTCCAAAGACGGATTCTGAAACCAACAATCCTGAAAAAGAGCCGATTGGCGATCCCGCCAAATACCTGCTGGAACACATGGGATGGAAAACAAACTTCCCGCGCACCAATCCAACCGTCAAACCATTCAATCCTTTCGAATGACGCCGAGTTAACTTTTTCTCCGATGCGAGCGCCAGAGATTATGAGATTTTTTCGCCAAATACTTTTTGCGATTTGCGCGATTTTGGCCTTGTGCGGAATTGTTGTCCCGCTTGTCGGATGCGGCGCGTCAAGAACATCCGCAGCGAGGTATCACGACCGTGCGTTGCTCTATCTGCACACCACGCCCGCTTACGAAGCCGCCGTTTTGAACCTGCTCTCCAACCAAACCAGTCTTACCGTTAAGAAATTGAAGCTCGCGCAGCCGCTGCCGGTTCCCATAGTCACGAATTACTATTCCATTTTGTCTCCGCCAATGGGAATCGGCGGAATGATTCTGACAACCAATTACGCGTTCGAATTTCAAAAAGGACATTTATCTTCCCTTGGGAAACGCAATTGGCTTCCGATGACCAACGGAATTCCCGAGCCTCGCGCCTACAATGAATTTTTTCATCGCCCGTCTCTGGTGACCAGCAATGGCGCTTACCAACTTGCCACGCAATGGCTCGGCGCGTTGTCCGTGGATGTTGCGGCGTTGGAACAAAAAAATCCTCCGCACATTCGCCGCGAGCCCGCTGACGAAATGGACGCCGATGGAACCAGTTCAACCAATTGGTTTCCAGGTCCGTTGTTTCAAATTAGCTGGGGAACAAACGAGCCTCCATTCAGTTGGGCCAATCCAATCTGGATTAGGCTCATTGGCAGCACGAAAGAACCGCTGTCGGTAACGATTCGCGATACATCCTTTTTCATTTCTCCGCCGATGGTATTGACTAATGCCGGAGAACTACTCGGGCCTTTGCCGCTGCCGCGCAAATTCGTCACGGACTTATTTGGCGGCGAGGCTGCCTACCAGGTCGTCGCCAATCCGGCTCGCGTGGAAGTGGCGTTGATTGAAGACAAAGGCGTCAAAAATGATCCTCCTGAATTTGTGATAAG
>DASSNZ010000129.1:0-8207 GCA_035701135.1 Verrucomicrobiia bacterium | reverse complement strand
ACCGCACGACGCCACTGGAAGAAAAATCAATTGCAACTGAAAGTGTGTCAATTGTGAGGACTGACCCCTTTATGAACAGTTTTGAAACAGGAGAAATTTATAGTGAAAAAATTACTTTTGTCGGCCATATTTGCGGTAAGTGCATTTATATTTACACATGTTTTTGGTTTTCTGGGCGAAGCCTTGGCTGGTGCAGGTCACGGTAGTGCAATTCTAGGCAACCTGTTTTTGTCGCCTGTTTACGAAATTAAATCGGGTGCTTTTATTGCTTTTGGACCATGCATATGGGGGATAGTTGCAGCATTTCTTCCTTGGACTCGTAACTGGTATGCTAGTCTATCGATTGTTATATTGCTTTTTATTGCCTACTGCGGTGCTGCTTGGGATATTGCGGTGGATGTAAAGGAAACTGGAACAATATCGTTTGCTTATGAACTTTTTGAGAAAATTCCTGAGATAGCAATCCCATTGGTAGTCGTATATGGCTTAATGCAGGCAATTGTTTATTGGAGGATTATTTCAACAAAACCGCTAAACTCGTTAAAAGAGAAAAATTGAAACGCCATGCTTGCTTGTTAAATTTGCCAACTCGCCTTTGATGCAGCAGAATGAACTGACCAAGCCAACCATAGCAACGAAAGTGCCGGCTAAATTGACGCCGAAACAGGTGAGGCTTCCCAAGCCCGCCACGAGTTGGTTTCCCAAGAGTTAATTGTTCGCTTCGCGAATCGTGGCCTCGATTACGAACTCTGCTCAAGCGCAGAAAAGCTCATCTACATCAAACTGAACATCCCAACAGCTTGCCCACCTCGTGCTGCTTAAAGGGGTCAGTCCTGCCTTGACGCGGTGCAAAGAGATTGTTAGACCCAAGTCATTCCACGGGCGTTGCGTATTGAGTATCCGGGAGGCGATTTATGGGATGATCACGGAGACCGCACGACGCCACGGGAAGAAAAATCAATTGCAACTGAAGGTGTGTCAATAGTCAGGACTGACCCCTTTATGACCCCTTTACGTGCCGGGCGAATCCAATACCAGGCTGTAAGTAAAGGGATTAGTATGAAACCATTTGAAACGCTAAAATTACGGGATTCGGAATCATCCGAAGATATTCTCATCATTCTGAGATGTGACGAGAAAAACGTTGCACTTTCCCTGTCAATTAAATCAGACGGTGATATCCAAACCGTCATAACAAAAGAAGATGCAAGGAAGTTGCTTGAAAGTTTAAAAAGACTATTGGGCGATCCTAAATAAGAATGAACTTGAACTTACACGCCAACCATAGAAAGCACCGGGCCAATTAATTTTAAACGCCGCACCAGGTGAGGCTTCCCAAGCCGCCACCGTTCCATAAAGAGTGTTGCTGACCAGCAGAAGTACCGCAGCGTATGGATAACAAGGACCGTTCCCCAAGCCTGTCACGCGAGCGAACATTTTGCGCGATTGCGGTTTTTATTGATTTCCTTCGGCATTTTTCCGCCGCTCGGCCAATTCATCGGCCATTTGAATGGTGAGGTGTTTGTTGAGTTGGTAGCTCGCCAGCAAAAGGGTGCAAACGCCAAAAAGAATTCCGACAACGATGCCGCTGCAAAAACGGTAACCGTGAATCGCCGCCGGCGCGTCGGGCAGTTTGGTGTTGTATTTGAAAAAGCCGGACATGATCCAAAGAAACGACGCCGAGCCGAGCGCGAGTCCCGCTTTCAGCGCAAAACCGATCGTGGCAAAAACCATTCCGGTGAAACGCCGTCCGATTTTCCATTCGGAATAATCCGCGACATCCGCGAAAATTGCCCACGTCAGCGGAATCGTCGGCGCGTAAACAATCGAGACAAAAAGCGTCAGCGCGATCATTCCCCAGACGTTTTTCGGCGACAGCCAGTAAAACGCGAGCGAGCCGATGGTGGCGAACGCGAAGCCAATGGCCGAAACCGCTTTTTTCCCGAATCGTTTCGCAAGCGACGTGGAAAGCAGAATCACGATGATCGTGATTCCGGTTCCCATCATGTTGATGATGCTGTTAAAAACGTCGGCGACGTTTGAATTCATCAGATTGCCCGGGTCGCCATGAACGATGTAGCCGAGCGTTTCCAGAATGCCGCCGGCAGGTTGTCCGTTGGCGGCGACGAGGCCGAATTTTTGCAGCCAGTTGTACATTGCGGTTTTATCGGCGTAATGATGGTAATAATTGTAAAGCGCGCCGCCGCGAAACGAGAGAATCGAAAAATGCACCAGTGTCCAGCACCACATGACTTTCCAGGGATTGTTTTTAAGCAGGTCGAGAAAGTCCCTTTTCGGCGAGGATTTTTCCTTCGCAATCGGGCGCAGGCGTTCTTTGGTTGTTGCGAATGTGATTAAAAATAAAACAAGGCAAACCACCGCCCAAACGGTCATGGTCATTTGCCAGCCATGTTGCCGGGTGTGGCCGGCGGAAAATTTTGCAACGAGCGGGAGCGTGAATCCGCCGACAATGAATTGAGCCGCGTTGACGGCGATGAAACGATAGGAATTTAATTTCGCGCGTTCCACGATGTCGCCGGTCATCACGCCGCCGAGCGCCGCGTAGGGCATGTTGTTCATCGAATAAAGCGTCATCATCAGCGTGTTCGTGATCACGGCGTATGCGATCAGCGATGTCATGCTCCATCCGCGCGGCGTTGTGTAGGCCAGAATCATGACGATGCACCACGGCACCGCGGTGAACAGAATCCACGGGCGGAATTTTCCCCAGCGCGTGTTCGTGCGGTCGGAAAGAATTCCAACGATCGGATCGGCCACGGCGTCCCATAATCTTGGCCAGAGAAGAATCGCCGCCGCCGCGCCTGCGGAAAGCCCGAAGACATCGGTGTAAAAATTCGTTTGGAACAAAATCATCGTCATGAAGACGAAGTTCGCGGCGGAATCGCCCGCGCTGTAACCGGCTTTTTCGGTGAACGAAAGTTTTTGGGAAGAATCCGCCATGGTGGATTTGGATGGATTGAGCGCGGCTTGCATATCAAACGACAGTCAGGATTGTTTTTTCAAGATCGGAATCGCGGGAGGAATTGCCGACCATAATTTCAAATTCGCCCGGTTCGACGGTGTATTTCATGTGGATGTCGTAAAACGCGAGCGATTCCGGCGTGATGTCGAGCGCGACGGTCCGGGTTTCGCCAGGCTGGAGAAAAATTTTCGTGAAGCCTTTTAATTCCTTGACGGGACGCGTTACCGAACTGACCTGATCGCGAATGTAAAGTTGGACTGTTTCCGTTCCGGCGCATTTGCCGGAATTTTTCACATCCACCAGAACCTGCGTTGAATCTTTGGCGCGGATTTTTTTCTTCTTAAGCCGGAGATTTGAAAATTCAAATTTCGTATAACTCAAACCAAATCCAAAAGGATAAAGCGGCGAAACGTCGTCGAACAAATAGCCGCGCCGCGCCGAAGGTTTGTGATTGTAAAAAACCGGCAAATGCCCTGCGGAACGCGGAATGGAAATCGGCAGTTTTCCGCCCGGATTAAAATCGCCGAACAAAACATCCGCGACGGCGTGTCCGCATTCCTGGCCGAGATACCAGCATTCGAAAATCACGGGAACATTTTGCGCGAGCGATTGAATGGAAAGCGGGCGTCCGTTGAACAAAAGCGCGATCACCGGTTTGCCCGTCGCGAGCATCGCATCCACCAATTCATTCTGGCGTCCGATCAAATCCAGACTCGTGCGGTCGCCCATGTGTTTCAAACTCCACGCCTCGCGCGAAGTCTGTTCGTTTCCGCCAATCGCAAGAATAATCACATCGGATTGATTTGCGATTTTCACAGCTTCGGCGATTTGTTTTCGATCTTCATCCGGATCGCTTGCGATGACTTCATCCTGTTGCCACGAACCGCCGGACGTGATTTTGCAGCCTTCGGCGTAAAGAATTTTCGCGCGGTCGCCAACTTTGGCTTTGATGCCATCGAGAACGGAAACATTGTGTTTCGGCGTTCCGGAATAACCGCCGAGCAAACCGCGATTCGCATTCGGACCAATCACGGCAATCGTTTTGAATTTATCCGGATTCAAGGGCGCGAGATTGTTTTCGTTTTTCAACAACGTGATGGTTTCGCGCGCGGCTTGCAAAGCGAGTTTTTGGTTGGCATCGCAGCCGACAATTTTTTCCGCTTCGTCGGGATTGACGAACGGATCGTCGAACAATCCCATTTTGAATTTCCAATAAAGCATCGGCGCGACGAGATCGTCCAACTCCGATTCCCTGAGAATTTTTTTGCGAACGAGTTCCACGAGATGCAGATAACAATCCGGCTCCGGCAATTCGATATTCACGCCGGCTTTCACCGCGAGCGCGCAGGATTCTTTCGAGTTTTTCGCGATGTGATGTCCGTGCGTGTCCGGACGGTTTCCGAGTTCCCAGATCGCGTAATAATCCGAAACGACAAATCCTTTGAAACGCCATTCCTTCCGCAAAACATCGCGCAGCAGCCATCGGCTCGCGTGCGACGGCACGCCGTCAATTTCGTTGTAACTCGCCATCACGCTGATCGCGCCGGCTTTTTGAATCGCTTCCTTGAACGAAAATAAAAACATCTCGCGCAAGGTCCGCATCGGAACGTCCACCGGCCCGCAATTCATTCCGCCTTCCGGCTGACCGTGCGCGGCAAAATGTTTCAGCGTGGCAATGACGCGTTTTTTATCTTTGAACGAACGGTCGCCCTGAAAACCATTCACCGCCGCGATGCCAAGTCGCGAAACCAGATACGGATCTTCGCCGTAGGTTTCCTCGACGCGCCCCCAGCGCGGTTCACGCGCGACATCCACAACCGGCGTCAGCGCCTGATGCGTTCCGCGCACGCGCGCTTCCTCCGCCGTCATCGCAAAAAGTTTTTCGACGAGATCGGGATTGAACGTCGCTCCCAGACCAATCGGCTGCGGAAAACTTGTCGCGCCGACCGCCGCGTGTCCGTGCAAGCATTCCTCGTGAAAAAAAACCGGAATTCCGAGCCGCGAATTTTCGATAAAAAATTTCTGAATCGCGTTCGTGAGTTCGGCCATGCCGCGCGCGTCCTTGCCTTTCCACGGCTCGGTCGGCGCGCTTCCGGCGTCGCTTGGCCGTCCAACCTGTCCGATGCCGTGGCCTTTTTTAAACGCGGCTTTGGCTTTTTTGAAATCGAAATTGCCGTCGGCGTCCACCAGCGTTTCGGATTTCTTTTGCCAGACGCACATCATCTGCGCGGCTTTTTCCTCCAGCGACATTCGCGAGAGCAAATCTTTCACGCGTTTTTCGGCGGGCGCGGACGGATTTTTGTAAAGCGGAACGGAGCTTTTCGAGGAACGGGAATTTGTGGATCGGGAGTTTTTTCCTGTGGATTCCATCCGGGCCGCGCCGGAGGCTGATGGTTGTTTCATGCGTTTCAAATTAAAGACCGCGCGCGACATCAAAATCAAGCGTTGGCGGTGTAAATTTATTTTGAAGAATCGTTTCGGAATGAGCGAGTCCGGGGAAATGGATGATTATACGAATTCCATGGAGAATTCTCTAAACGCAAAATCCCGGCTTGAATTTCGCGCGAATTGAACGGCAATGAGTGGAAAATTTGTTACGCGGATTTCACTGAATACGGAATGATGGAAAAACGAATGTTGGCACGGATGACACAAATTTTTCACGAATTGAATCCGTGCTAATCTGTGGAATCCGTGTAAAAGCAAGTTGGCGTAATAAAATGAAATTGGGACTTGGATTGTATCGTCACATGCTGACGCGCGAAAATTTTCAATTCGCGCGCCAGGCCGGAGCCACGCACATCGTGGCGCATCTCGTGGATTATTTCAAAGGCGGCGCGCACAATCCGCGCGACAACCAACCGACCGGCGGCGAACTCGGCTGGGGACTTGCCGGTGATCCGAATCAACTCTGGTCGCTCGACGAATTGGTTTCGTTGCGAAAAGAAATCAACGCCGCCGGATTGGAATTGGAGGCGATTGAAAATTTCGATCCCGCGCACTGGCACGACGTGTTGCTCGACGGCCCGAAAAAAAAGCAACAACTCGAAAATGTGAAAACGATCATTCGGCGTCTGGGCAAAGCCGGAATTCCGATCATGGGATATAATTTCAGCATCGCCGGAGTTTGCGGGCGCACGCATCGGCCCTACGCGCGCGGCGACGCAATGTCCGTCGGTATGGAAGGACCGCTCGATATTCCGATGCCTAACGGAATGGTCTGGAACATGATTTACGATCCGAACGCGCCGCAAGGAAATGTGCCTTCGATTTCGCACGATGAACTCTGGCGCCGGCTTGGAGAATTTTTGCGCGAATTGACGCCGGTCGCCGAAGAAGCCGGAGTAAAACTCGCGGCGCATCCGGACGATCCACCAATGCCCGCCATGCGCGGCCAGCCGAGATTGGTTTACCAGCCGCAACTTTATCAGCGATTGATTGATCTTGCGCCCAGCCGCGCCAACGCGCTGGAATTTTGCCTCGGTTCTCTGGCGGAAATGACCGACGGAGATATTTACGAAACCGTGGATCAATACAGTCGCCAGAACCGGATTGCGTATGTGCATTTTCGGAACGTCACGGGCAAAGTTCCTTTCTATCGCGAAACATTCATTGACGACGGCGACGTGAATATGTTTCGCGTGCTGAAAATTTTGGAGAAAAACAATTACGACGGCGTGCTGATTCCGGATCACACGCCGCAAATGTCGTGCGCCGCGCCGTGGCATGCGGGAATGGCATACGCGATGGGTTACATGCGCTCCGCGCTTCAGGCGATGAATGGCGAGTAATCCGGAAATCCGTTTTGAATTTCTGTTTTGGAAAATTTTTTAACCACGGATGGACACGGATAAACACGGATGAAAAAACCGTTTTCGGCGTTCGATTCAGAATTGCGGAAAGCGAATCACTCTCGAGATTTCTCAAAAACTTCTGAAAACTTCCATTTCTGTCCGTGTTTATCCGTGTTCATCCGTGGTTGATTTCATCTTTCACCCGGCGATGCGCGGCTTGACCGTTTCCGCGAAATCAGTTTGTTTGTGAGCCGTTTTTATGACGCCACCGAAATCCGCCCTCGACGATTTGCGAATCGAGCGGCCTCCCGAAAAAAAATCGAGCCTTAAATTCCTGCCGGGTCTGATTGCAATTCTCCTTCTGATCGTCGCCGGCGTGTTTGTCTGGCGATGGCTTCGGCCTGGCGGAATCGAAGTTCACACGGCCGTTGCGCGCGAAATCAGCAGCGGCAAAGCAGGGGAACGCACGGTTCTGAATGCCTCCGGTTACGTGACCGCGAGGCGCGAAGCAACCGTTTCCTCCAAAGTCACCGGCAAAGTCGTCGAGGTGCTGATCGAGGAGGGAATGAAAGTAAAGGAAGGCCAGATCGTTGCACGTCTGGACGACACGAATGTCAAAGCCAGCCTGGACGTCGCGAAAGCGCAACTGGATTCCGCGCGCGCCGCCGTCGAGGAAACGCGCGCGCAACTCAAACAGGCGGAACTGGATTTTCAGCGCACGACCGAACTCGCGAAACAACACATCGCGTCGCAGGCCGATCTGGATCGCGCGGAAGCGACCGCGAAATCCCTGAGCGCACATCTCGCGTTGCAGCAGCAGGACATTGTCGTCGCCGAACGCCAGGTCGCGCTTTGGCAGCAACAGATGGACGACATGATTATTCGCGCGCCGTTCGATGGCGTTGTCACGACGAAAGATTCGCAGCCCGGCGAAATGATTTCGCCCATTTCCGCCGGCGGCGGTTTCACGCGAACGGGAATCGGAACCATCGTGGACATGCAATCGCTCGAAATCGAAATTGACGTGAACGAAAGCTACATCAATCGCGTTTTTCCGGGGCAGCCCGCCGAAGCGACGCTTGACGCGTATCCCGATTGGAAAATTCCCTGCAAAGTCATCGCGATTATTCCAACGGCCGACCGGCAGAAATCCACCGTGAAAGTGCGCGTCGGTTTCGACAAACTGGATCCGCGCATTCTGCCGGAAATGGCGGTGAAAGTCGCGTTCCGCGAAACCGATTCGGAATCGGCGACGCGCTCGGTTGTGATTCCGAAAAACGCGCTGGAAAATCAGGATGGCCGCGATGTCGTTTTCATCGTTCACGACAATCGCGTCGAGCGCCGCGCCGTGACCGTCGCCAACGCGCAGGACGAAAATGCCACGATCAGCGCGGGAGTTTCCGCCGGTGAAAAAGTGGTTGTGAATCCGC
>DASSNZ010000128.1:0-10463 GCA_035701135.1 Verrucomicrobiia bacterium | reverse complement strand
TTTATCATGCAGATTGGCGACCACCGCCATCGCGCCGACTTTTTTCGTAATGCCGTTTCCGTCCGCCTCTTCGCCATGGCAGGGTGAGCAATAAATATTGAATCGCTGATGCCCGCGCTGAAGCAATTGCGCGGTGATCGGAAACGGATTGGTTTCAACAAAATTCGTCGTGCCGGGAACACGTCCCGTATAGACCGGCGAATCCTGATAAGGATAAACCATCGTGTCGCCGACCTGAATCGGTTTGGCGCGGGAAACCGTGCCTTCAACGGGAAGTTGCGAACTGATGCCGTTGGCGAAAAACGCGTTCGGCTCCTGCGGACGCAATTTCAATTGCCGGTCCATGTCCGGAAAAATGTAAAGCGGTGGCTTGCGGGAAATCCCGCCGCCATCATCAAAACGCCGGCCCGCGATGGCCAGAACGGCGACAACTGCAATTCCAAAAATTAACAGGAAGTAGCGCATTATTCCTCCACCACCTCAATATGATTGCTGCCCGCCTGCTCCAGCAGTTTGACGGTGTCCGGCTCCGAATATTTCGGGTCGCTGCATTCGATCACGAGGAAAAACTTGTCATGCGTGACTTTCGCAAACCGGCGATTTTTAAGCAGCGGATGGTACAATCTCGGCAGGCGATTCAGGAACAACATTCCGCCAAGCGAGCCGAACGAGCCGAAAAGAATCGTCAATTCATACGATGGCGGAAATGCCGAGTACGGGCTGAACATCGGTTTGCCGCCGACAAGAATCGGATAATTCAGCGCATTCATGTACCAGATCATCAACATACCCAACGTATAACCCGCCACGCCGCCGATAAAAGCGAACCAGCCGACCTTGGAATTTTTCAGGCCCATGGCTTTGTCCATTCCATGCACTGGAAATGGCGTGAACACGTCCCACTTCGTGAAGCCGCTTTCGCGGACTTTTTCCGCCGCGTGCATGATCGAAGCCGCGTTGGGAAATTCCGCAATCACGCCGTAAGGTTTGGTTTGCTCACCCATGGCGAAGTTCCTTTCCGTGTAATCTTTCACCCGCGCGCAACAAGCCGCGGAATGGATTCAACTTTTCTGGAAGCGAATTATTCATCAATCGAGTACTGCCTCTTCATGTTTCGCGCCGCCAAGCGGATGATGCGGATCCGCCTGTGGCGTCACGCCTTTGACTTCCGAAATCGCGACCATCGGAACGAATCTCATAAACAACAGGAATAATGTGAAAAACAAACCGAACGTTCCGATGAACGTGCAGATGTCCACCCAGGTCGGACGATAAAATCCCCAGTTCGATGGAACGAAATCCTGATAGAGCGAACCGACAATAATCACGAATCGTTCAAACCACATTCCGATGTTTGCAAGGATTGAAATAATAAACACGATGATCAGGTTCTGACGGCATTTCTTGAACCAGAAAAGTTGCGGAACAGTCGCGTTGAAAATCAACATTGCCCAGCCGCCATACCAGTAACTGCCGAAAAGCCGATGCCAGAATGTCCAGCGTTCATAAGGATTGCCGCTGTACCACGCGATGAAATATTCCATCGCGTAGGCGTATCCGACGATCGAACCGGTCGCGAGCGTCACTTTGCACATTAAATCCACATGACGCATCGTGATAATTTCTTCGAGTTTGCAGATTTTCCGTAATGGAACCAACAACGTCAGAACCATTCCGAAGCCGGAATAAATCGCGCCCGCGACGAAATACGGCGGGAAAATTGTCGTATGCCAGCCGGGTAATTGCGACACGGAAAAGTCCAATGAAACGATGGAATGCACGGACAAAACCAGCGGCGTCGCAAGACCGGCGAGGATCAAATATGCTTTTTCGTAATTGCTCCAGTGGCGGTTCGAGCCGGTCCAGCCCACGGAAAATAATCCGTAAAGGAACTGGCGGATTTTCGATTTCGCGCGATCACGCATCACCGCGAGATCGGGAATCAATCCCATGTACCAGAACAAAACGGAAACAGTGAAATAAGTGGAAACCGCGAAAACGTCCCACATCAGCGGCGAACGAAACTGCGGCCAGATCGGGCCGTTGGAATTCGGAATCGGGAACAGCCACCAGTCAAACCACACGCGGCCGACGTGCATTGCCGGATAAATTCCCGCGCACATGACCGCAAAAATGGTCATCGCTTCCGCCGCGCGATTCACGCCGGTGCGCCAGCGTTGCCGGAGCAAAAAGAGAATCGCGGAAATCAAAGTTCCAGCGTGGCCGATACCGATCCACCACACGAAATTCACAATATCCCAGCCCCACATGACCGGGTGCATATCGCCCCAGACGCCGACGCCGGTTGTCAATTGATACGCCAGCATGAAGCCGAGCATTCCCATTGTGATTACGCTGGGAATAAATGCGGCCCACCACCACCAGACGGCCATCTGACCTTCGGCGACGCCGGCAATTTTATCGGAAATCCAGCCCAGACTGCGCTGGTTTTCAACCAGCGGAATGCGCTCCAGATCTCTTGGAGTCGCGGGCACATTTCTGAGAGTCGCTGTTTCGGCCATTAACGTGCTCCTCCGATTTGGAAAAATGAGTTGGAGTGCGGGAACGTCGCAACGCCGCTGCGCTTCATCGCGCCGTCACTATTCGTTGTCGCTTGAAACTTTTTCTTCATTCGTGCGCTCCGGTTTTTTCGGCTTCGCCGTGAGTTGCCTCGGCGTGTTCAAACGGGTCGCCATTTCTCTGTTCGTATTCCTCAAAGCTCAAAGGCCAGTCTGTGTAATCCGGCATCCTGGGATTTGGATTGCGAATGCGCGCAAGATAGGTCAGGCGCGGTTTGGTCAATAAAAATTCCAGAACCGAATAATCGCGCTGCTGTTTTTTCAATTTTGCAACGCGACTTTCGGGATCGGCGATATTTCCAAAAACAATCGCGTCCGCCGGACACGCCTGCGCGCACGCCGTCGTGAACGTCCCGTCCGGAATGATGACATCGCCCGATTGTCCGGCTTTGTCTTTTTGCGCAATCTTCGCCTGCTGAATCCGTTGGATACAAAACGTGCATTTCTCCATGACGCCGCGCATACGAACGGTGACATCGGGATTTTTGCTCATCTTGATCAAATCCCATTCGTCTTCGTTGCGCATTCCGGCGGTCGGATCGGTCGGATCGGCAACCCATTTCGCAAACGCGCCCTTGGCGAAAAACGGTGGATAAAACGGCCCTTTCAATTCCTTGATCGAGCGTTTGTTGAAATCCAGGTAATTGAACCGGCGCACCTTGTACGGGCAGTTGTTTGAGCAGTAACGGGTTCCCACGCAACGGTTGTAAACCATCACATTCAACCCTTCCTGATCGTGAGTCGTCGCGTTGACCGGGCAAACGTTTTCGCACGGCGCCGCTTCGCACATCTGACACAACATCGGCTGAACAACCGCCTGCGGATCATCCACGCCTTCGCCGACCGGCTGACGGCCCTGCTGCCACATTTCGGCGAACGAGGTATCCGGTTCTTTTTTCGGCGAGCCGGTGTAATAACGGTCAATGCGAATCCAGTGCATTTCACGGCCGCGATTGACCTGATCTTTCCCGACAATCGGAATATTGTTTTCGCTCTGGCACGCAATCATGCACGCCGAACAACCCACGCACGCGTTGAGGTCAATGGACATTCCCCATTGATGCAACGCCGTGCCTTTGACTTTATCGAACGGATTCGGATAAAGGGGCGACACCACCGGCGGCTCTTCCGGATGCATGCTCTTGGCGAAATCCGGTCGTTTACGAAATTCTTCAATGTTGGCTTCGCGAATCACCGGGCGGCCTTCCATCGTCCAATGATTTTGCGTGCAGGAAATCGGATAGCTTTCTCCGGTTTTCGCCACCGTCGCGCCCGCCAAAAAACTAACGCCGGACGGCAAATCGGCGGTCCCGGGACGAGCCAGATACGCGTTGAAGCCCGTGCTCATTCCGACGCGCCCCGAGCGGGTGCGGCCATAACCGAGCGCGAGGCCGAGCACGTTGTCGGCCTGGCCAAGCTGAATCCAGATCGGACCTTCAACCGTACGCCCGTCCACCGTGATGCGCACGACATCGTTGTTCTTCAAACCCAAATCGCCGGCGGTTTTACGGCTGATCAGAACGACATTGTCCCATGTGACTTTCGTAATCGGATCAGGCAATTCCTGCAGCCAGCCGTTATTGTTGTAACGACCGTCGTCCATGCTGTAATCGCGATGGAAAATAACTTCGAGATGTTCCGTGTCCGGCGGAGGAACCTTTTTCAAACCACCCGTCGCGCGCGAAATCGCTTCGCTGTTCAGGCGAACGTTGGCTGGCTTCGCCGCTGAGTTTTCGAGAAAACCATTGTAAAGAAATTTGCGCCACGCCTCGTCGCCTTGATTGCCGGAAATCTGTCCGAATGTTTCGCGAACAACCACGTAAGGAGAAGGTTTTTCCAGACCGGCGATTCGCGCGAGAACTTCAATTTCCGTCAAACCACCGAACAATGGCGCGATCAACGGCTGAACCGGAACCAGCGTTCCATCACTCGTGCGGGCGTCGCCCCACGATTCCAGATAATGCGCCTGCGGAAAATGCCAGTCGCACCCGATGAAACTTTCATCTTCGTAATAACCGAGACGAACGACCGTTTTCGCTTTGCGCTGCGTGGCGGTCCAATTGAGATTTGCCGGCGCGTTGTAAGCCGGATTTCCGCCAAGCATTACCAGCGTTTCCACTTGTCCGCCGTTCAGCGCCTCGGCGAGTTCCGCCAGATTGCCTTCCCGCGATTCGGCCGCTTCGTGGAAAACGACGGTTTTGCCGATGTTTCCCAAAGCCGAATTCATCGCGTGCGCGAGCAGATGAACCGCGAGCGGCTGACGATGTCCGGCAACCACGAGCGATTTGCCCTTGTTCACCAGCAAATCTTTCGCGCACTCGGAAATCCATTTCACGTCCACGCCTTCCGGCGCTTCGGAAACATTTTGACCGGAAAGCGCGGCATTCAATGCCTGTGCAAAGGAAGCAACGGCGCTTGTCGGAATGCGCAGACGATGATCCGCGTTCAGGCCGGTCAGCGTGAACAAACTTTCGACCACGTAAAGCCGGCTCATCGAATCGTCCGGTTTTTCAAGGCGGCGGCCGGCGGAAAATCCGCGAATGTGCTGATGCGCGTTTTCTTCCGAACCAACGAAATCGCAATCCAATGAAACGATGACTTTAGCCGCATCGTATTTGAAATACGGCTTTACCGAAGCGCCAAACGCTTCCGACGCGGCGCGACGATGAATGTCGGTGTCAATCGGCTCGTGAACAAACCATTTTGCCCTGGGGAATTTCTGGCTGATGATTTTTTGCAGCCGTTGGCGCGTCGGCGATGAATTGCGTTCAATTAAAAACGCAAGTCCTTGTCCGCCGTTTGCCTGCGCCTGTCTGGAAAGTCCGCTGAGAAAATCGAACGCGGCTTCCGGCGTTGTGTTTGTGCCGTTTTTCGTAAGACGCCGGGAACGGTCCGGATCGTAAACATTGAGAATCGAAGCCTGCGCCCAGGTGTCCGTTCCGCCGTTGCCGCCCGGATAAAGCGCATTTCCTTCAACTTTGATTGGCCGGCCTTCGTAGGATTTCGCGGCCAGCGGAATCGCGCCGTCGCGGGTCGGCATCGCAGTCGCGTAATATTGCGGCACGCCGTAAACGTAATCTTCCGGCTGTTTGCCAAACGGCTCGAGTTTTTCCAAGGGCCGACGGCAACCCGCGCCGGCGAAACCAAGCCCCGCCAGCATGAATGAGGCGGACATGATTTTGACAAATTTCCGGCGGCTGACCGGATCACTCCATTCGCTCGCTCCGGCGGGAAATTCGCGCTCCACCCATTCGCGGAACTCCGGTGTTTCCGCCAATTGGTCGAGGCTTCGCCAATATCTGCGGCCGGTTTCCGCTTCAGGACAAGTTGGAGGAATCGTTTTCATTCAGGGCGGTTAAATCAGTTGGCTGGGTTAAATTCGGCAATCGAGTCAAGCAGGTTAAACCAATCGGCGCGACCATTGCCGGCCGCTCCGTTCATGTTTAACCGATTTAACAATTTTACCATTTTTAACAATTCAACCATTTAACTTCTAATCTCTTTCAAATCAGCGGTGGCAGGTGGAACACGCCTGCATGGATTCCACTTTCCAATCGTGCATCGCGCGCTGGCCGAATTCGATTTGCTTGGCTTCCGACGCCGGTTTCCACGCGAGATCCGTAATTTTGCTTTCCGGCCGCAATTTCAATTCGGGATGACGATGACATTCCAGACAGAACGACATGCTGAAAGGTTTGGCGTGATAAACTTCGTCCATTTTATCAACACGCCCGTGGCATTCCACGCAACTGATGCCGCGATCCACATGAACGGAATGGTTGAAATAAACGAAGTCCGGCAATTTATGGATTTGAATCCACTGAATCGGTTTGCCGCTCGCCGCGCTTTCACGAACCAGTTCCAGGCGCGGATCGTCTTTCAAAACCTGGTTATGACAATTCATGCACGTGGACGCCGCGGGAATATTGGAAAACCAGGATTTCTCGACGCCAGTGTGGCAATAGCGGCAATCAATTCCCATCTGCCCGGCATGAACGGCGTGCGAGAACGGAACAGGCTGAATGGGTTCATAGCCGACGCGGGTGTATTTGGGCGTGAAATAGTACCAGACACCCGCCGTGACGGCAGAGCCTACCAGCAAACTGCCGATGGTTATCATCATCGGCAAACGGTTGGTCCATTTTGGGAAAATCGCTGACATCTATTTTTCGCTTGATCCAAAACTTAACCGAAACTCACCACAAAACTGTTACAACGAACACGCGCATCCGCCCGGCGGAAATCACATTTTCAAAACGACTTCCGATTTGCCGCCGCTCTTTCGAATGGAAAAACGCCGCATTAAAAAACAATGCACCCGTGAAGGTGCCAGCAGCGGATTCGCTAAATGATGGTTCGGATTGTTAACAACTGAAAAAAAACGCGCAAGCAAAGTTTGTGAAAATTTTCACGATTTCTTAAAATTTAATGCACCGAATTAGATTGTTTTACGGTTCAGCGAACTCTTTTGATGAATTTTCGCACAGCATTTCGCGTTCGCGGAACACATCGCCGCCGGAAAATTGACACGCTGGAACATCGGAGCGAAATCTCAATTTTGAACTCAATCCAATTGGCCATTGGCAATCATGCGTTCGCAATTTAGTCTTGGCGCGATGAGCATTTTGGACGAATTGGAATGGCGCGGGTTGCTCGCGGATTGCACGGATCGCGCGGAATTGGAAAAAAAACTGGCCGCCGGCCCAATCACACTTTACGCGGGATTTGATCCGACGGCGGACAGCCTTCACGTCGGCAGTCTGGTTCCGTTGCTCGCGTTGCGACGATTTCAATTGCACGGACATTTTCCCATCGCGGTCGCGGGCGGCGCGACGGGTTCCATCGGCGATCCCAGCGGAAAATCGCAGGAGCGCCAATTGCTCACGCACGAAGTTTTGGCCGCGAACATTGCGGGCGTGCGCGAACAACTCGGGCGCCTGCTGGATTTTGAATCGAAATCGAATCCCGCGCGTCTGGTGGACAACGAATCCTGGACCGCGCCGGTGAGTTATCTCCATTTTCTGCGCGACATCGGAAAACATTTTTCCGTCAACCAGATGGTCGCCAAGGAAAGCGTTCGCGCGCGAATGGAAGATCGCGAAAGCGGCATCAGCTACACGGAATTCAGCTACATGCTGTTGCAGGCATTTGATTTTTACGTGCTGTGCCGGGATCACAATTGCGAACTGCAAATCGGCGGAAGCGATCAATGGGGAAACATCACCGCCGGAATCGAATTGACCCGCAAGAAACTCGGCAAAACGGTTTATGGACTGACGCTCCCGCTGATCACGAAAGCCGACGGCACGAAGTTCGGCAAAACCGAAAGCGGAACCGTCTGGATGGATTTGCGGCGGACAAGCGTTTATCGCTTTTACCAGTTCTGGATCAACACGGATGACCGCGACGTGATTCGTTATCTGAAATATTTCACTTTTTTATCGAGAGCGGAAATCGAATCCCTGGAAGCGAAGCACGCGCAAAATCCCGGCGCGCGCGAGGCGCACAAAGCGCTGGCCAAAGCGGTGACGGATTTGATTCACGGTGAATACGCCACGGCCGAGGCGATTCGCGCGAGTGAAATTCTTTTCGGCGGCGAGTTGAAGGACATTTCCGAAACGACTTTCAATGAAATCATCGGTGAAGTTCCGACGCGTGAACTTGAAAAAGCGAAGCTCGCCGGCGCGGGTTTTCCACTCGTGGAATTGCTGGTTCACGCGGGTTTATGTCCGTCCAAAGGCCAGGCGAGAAAAGACATCGAAGGCGGAGGCGTAAATGTGAACAACATCCGCGAAACGAATCTTCAACGCTCAGTGACGACAAATGATCTGCTGTTTGGAAAACACGTTTTGCTGCGGAAAGGAAAAAAGAATTACGTGATCGTCACTGCGAAATGAATTTCGCCGCAGGCTTTCGCCGGAGGGACTCAATTCATTTTTCAATGACGGCTTCGCCCGTTTGAATATCAAGCGTCCACGGCTTTGGCTCGGGCAAACGTAATTTTCCGTTCCCGATTTCCAGCGGCATCCAAAGATAACGCGAATCCCATTGCGTGCGCGGTTCCCATTTATCGCCCATGAAAATCACCGTCGTGGTTTTTGTGCCGGTGACTTTCAGCATCATCGTGGATTGCGATCCGTAAGTGTTGGCTTCCGGCGGCGCGATGTCTTTGAATTTCGACCACGGTCCTTCCAGCGATTTCGCCGTCGCATATTTGTTAGGATTTGGCCGCCAGCCGGTCAGCGCCGAGCCGATGGCATAATACAATCCGCCGTAATGCACCACCGCGCCGCCTTCCATGTGCGCCGGAATCAGGCACATTTCCTTTTCCAGCGACAGGTAATCCTCGGAAAGTTTCGCGATTCGAAATCCGAACGGACGATCCTCGAAAATCAAATACGCCGTTCCGTCGTCGTCAATGAATTGTCCAATGTCGCGGCTTTCGTGGCCGAGCGGACGAAAACTTTTCAGATACTTGTAATCGCCATCCACCGTGTCGCACGTCGCAATACCGACGCGCGCGACCTGATAACGCCGATCGTCAATGTGCATGTACATGACGAACTTTTTCGTCTTCGCATTGTAAAAAACTTTTGGGCGCTCCAGAACCCAGCCCCATCCGAAATCCTCGGGATCGGACTGCTTCATCACCTGATTGCGAAACGTCCAATCCACCAGATTCGTTGACGCGTAACAACTGACGTAACGTTTGCTGCGATCCAATCCGCGCGAGCGGTCCTCGCCAAACCAATAATAGGTGTCGCCAAACTTGATGATGCCGCCGCCATGCGCCTGAATGTGTTCGCCGCGATTGTCCGGCCAGATCGCTCCGGGATTGATCAGGCGCGGTTCGGCGTTTGTGTGAATCGCAATAATGGAAAGCGCGACGATTGCGAAATTGAGAAAATTTTTAGGTTGGAACATGAGTTGAATTTTCTGACGGTTCGCCAAAATTTTATTCTCCGAAACCACGCCGAATTCCGAGATCACTTGCCTGGCAGAATTATCGCGCGATCCGCGAAATCAACTTGAAAACAACCGAAACGCCAAATGGTTCTCACGCCGCCGCTTTGTCCGCTTTGCGGCGAATGACAGGTTTAGCTTCGCCCGCGACCACGGCTCGAGTGATTTTCACATGCACAATATCGTCGCTGCTCGGAACCTCGTACATCACATCGAGCATCAGCCGTTCGAGCAGGCTCCGCAATGCGCGCGCGCCGGTGCCTTTCCGGGCGGCTTGCGATGCCAGTTCGCGCAGCGCGTCTCTCGTGAATTCGAGTTCCACGCCTTCCATGGCCATGAGTTTGGAGTATTGCTTGGTCAGCGCGTTTTTCGTTTCGGTCAGAATTGAAACCAATTGGTCTTCGTTCAATTCGCCGAGAACGCTGATCATGGGAAGGCGGCCGATGAATTCGGGAATAAAACCAAAGCCCAGCAAATCCTCCGGCTCGACATGCTGCAAAATTTCCTCGCGATTGACGTTCGCCGTTTTGTAACTGTCCTCCACGGCGCGAAAACCCATCACATTTTTTCCGAGCCGCCGTTGAACAATGCGTTCCAATCCGACAAACGCGCCGCCGCAAATAAATAAAATATCCGCTGTGTTGATGCGGATATATTCCTGCTGCGGATGTTTGCGGCCGCCTTGCGGAGGCACATTGCAGACCGTGCCTTCGAGAATTTTCAGCAACGCCTGTTGCACGCCTTCGCCGGAGACATCGCGCGTGATGGAGACGTTTTCCGTTTTGCGCGCGATTTTGTCAATTTCATCAATGTAAACAATTCCACGTTGCGCGCGTTTGACATCGTAATCCGCGTTTTGAAGTAATCGAAGGACGATGTTTTCCACGTCCTCACCCACATAACCGGCCTCGGTGAGCGTCG
>DASSNZ010000127.1:0-17646 GCA_035701135.1 Verrucomicrobiia bacterium | reverse complement strand
CGATAACGCGGAAAATTCCGAATAAAAAACATGAAAGCCGAAACAATTTTGTTTCGGCTTTCTTTTTGGTGTGATGAAAATGCCATGGAAAAATCCCGAACAGACGCAATCCGAAAATTTCCGGCGACGATCTCACTCGATTTTCGGAATTCGAGTTTGTTTCGGATTTCCAATTTCGGTATTCGGAATTTGCCGCAAGGTTTTATCGAACCTCGTCACATGAACATCGGGGAATCTTTTCTATTTCTGTCCCATTTCAATTTCGTCGAAAATATTTTCCAGGCTGTTGAGCGGCGTTTCCTTTTTTGGATTTAAAACCTGGCGAAGATAATTGACGGCGTCGGGAATGGTTCGGACGGATTTTGGAAGCGTCGCTCCGCTCGCGTTGGCATGGCCGCCGCCCTGGAGCCGCTCGGCGGTTTTCAACGCTTCTCCGTTCCGGCTGCGAAAACTGGCGATAACATTGTTGTTCGACCGGCGAAATAAAGTCATCAGAACCGGAAAGCGCGTCGCTCCCTCTTCCAGCAATTGATGCACGATCAGGTTGTTGTTTCCGATGACCGTTTCGACAAAACCCACGCTCGGGCTGATTTCCGTCACGTTGCGTTTGCTCCATTCGAAGCCCAACGGATTTTCGACGCGGCGTTTCACTTCCATTACCTCCAGCAACGGATGATCGAGAAGTTTTTCAATTTCGCCGCCCAGGATCGCGTGCAAATTCCAGAACTGATACGTTTTCACCAGATTCGCGTAATCGCTGGCGAGGCCGAATTGGGAATCGTCTTCGAGAAATAAATCCGCGACGTTGTTCAATTGCAAAAGGCGATCCAATTCCGGCGAACCAAGGCCATGCCGGCAACAAAGTTCATAACAAAGCAGTCCGGCGGATTTGCCGAGATCGTGAATCAGCGTCGCCTGTTTCGGCGTTATTTCCGTGGCGTGATGATCAATGATCAGCCAGTTCGGTTTGTCGAGTCGCGGCTCGAACGCAAAATCCGTCACCCACGCGGATTTCTCGCGCAGCTCGCGCTGTTTCCAAGCATTGTAATGATACGCTTCGAGCCGGATTTCCTCGCCGAACATTTTACGCGCCAGCCGTTGCAAAAGAACGCCCGAGATCAATCCATCCAGATCGCTTTCGTGGGTGATGATTACATCCGGTCGTGGCAAAAATTCTGTCATTGAACTCAGCGTAGCCGAATTGCGCGTTGCTGGCCAGCCGCGATTACCGGAAAAACGCTCTCGCGTTGAGGCGATTACCCCACAGGAAAGTTGCCGGAAGGAAAATTATCTTGAGCGCATGAAAGCGCTATTAATCTGCGGATGTGTTGCGGGAATCGCCTTGATGAGCGGCTGCGCGGGAACGCGCGATTACGGCGGAACGGATTATTCGGGCCAGAGCGCCGTCACGACCGGCGCGCAAACCGGAGTCGCATCGAGTCTTCCGGCGGCTGTGGAAAATACCGTAAAAGAAAAAGCGCCCGGCGGAACCATCGCCGGCGTGGTCCGGCAAAACCGAAATGGCCGGACGATTTACGAGGTCGTTTTCAGCGACCCGATTCGCTATCCGAAATTGTGGATCGCGGAGGACGGAACGTTTCTTTCCGACAAGGAGAATTATTTGCCGTAAGCGGAAGGGAATGGAATTCGAAATCCGAATTCCGAAATCCGAAATGCGAGTTGCCGGAAATTAAATCGGGAACGTCGTTGAAAACTTGAGGAACGGAAAAAACTTTCCAGAATTCCGTTTCTGGATCTCAGTTTTCGGATTTCTTTCGGATTTCGGAATTCGGAATTCGGATTTCGGATTTCGGATTTTCCAGTGACTCGCTCGACTTGACTCTTGTGTGGAGGTGCTATCTTTACTACGCTTGCAGAGTTCACAGGAACTCAACTGGGCACCTGCATGGAAAACAATTAATCTGGAAAAATTATGGCATATCAATTACCTCCACTTCCTTATCCCAACAACGCGCTCGAACCGCACATTGACGCGCAAACGATGGAAATCCATCACGACCGGCATCACAAAGCTTACGTGGACAACGTGAACAAAGCCATTGCCGGCAACGCCGCGCTCGAATCCAAATCCATTGACGCGCTCGTCAAAGACATCGCTTCCGTGCCGGACGCCATCAAAGGCGCTGTTCGCAACAACGGCGGCGGACATTGGAATCATTCCTTTTTCTGGCAAATTCTCGGACCGAACGCCGGCGGCGCGCCGTCAGGCAAACTTGCCGACGACATCAAAGCGACCTTCGGCAGCTTCGAGGATTTCAAAACCAAATTTGAAGCCGCGGGCGCGAGCCGGTTCGGCAGCGGATGGGCATGGCTCGTCGTGAACAACGGCAAACTGGAAGTTGTCTCGACCGCAAACCAGGACAATCCGCTGATGGGCAAAGCCATTTCCGGCGTGGAAGGAACACCGATCATCGGCGTGGATGTCTGGGAACACGCCTATTATTTGAAATACCAGAACACACGCGGTGATTATCTGAAAGCGTTCTGGAATGTCGTGAACTGGAATGCCGCCTCCAAAAACTACGACGCCGCGAAAAAGTAAAATTTTTCCCGTAAACAAAAACGCGCCGAAATCCGGCGCGTTTTTTTGTATCCGGATCGAAAAAAATTTTCGGCAAAATCAAATCCCGAAAAAGCGACGTCCCGATCTGGCCAAAGAAATTGATGCTTCGCAGCAAGGCGTCTTTTCGGAAACTTGCGTTTAAGCGCGCGATTGAGGCAAGCTGCGACGGTTGAAATTTTTCTCGCCCAGCATGTTTTTGCGAAGCCGTTATCCGCTGGCCATTCTCGCCGGGCTTCTGCTCGCGTTTTCATTTCCCAAATTCGGCATCGCCGGTTTTGCTTGGATCGCGCCGGGATTCATTCTCGGCACCGCGCTCGGAAAACGCGGCGGTGAAAGTTTCCGGATCGGCTACGTGGCCGGGCTGGCGCATTATCTCACGTCGCTTTCGTGGCTGCTGAATATTCCGGTGCGCGGTTATCCAATTCTGGGCTGGATCGCGTTGAGCGCGTTTCTCGCGCTGCTGCCGGCGACGTGGGTTTGGCTGTCGCTAAAAGTTTCGGGTTTCGAGTTTCTGGTTTCGAGTTTCGAAACGGCGCACCCCGCTCAACTCAAAACTCAAAACTCAAAACTCAAAACTCACTTGCCGCAAAGCTTGTCGCAGCGAATAATCTGGTCGTTTGTCTGCGCCGCGATCTGGGTCGCGCTGGAAATGTTTGTCGCGCGCATTTTCGGCGGATTTCCGTGGAACCTTCTGGGCGATTCGCAATTTCAAATTATTCCGCTGATTCAAATCGCGTCGTTCACCGGCGTTTATGGCGTTTCGTTTCTCGTCGCGTGGACATCGGTTTCCCTGCTCTGCGCGGTCGCGGCGATTCTCGCAAAGCCGACTTTGCGTTCCGCGTGGATTGCGGAAATTATTTTTCCGTTCGGCGCAATCGCATTGGCGTTCGCTTTCGGTTTACACGCGCTTTCAGAAACCCCGGCGCCATCGCGCGAATTAAATGTCGCGCTGATTCAGCCGAGCATTCCGCAGACGATGATCTGGAATCCGGAAAATGATTTCGCGCGATTTGAAAATTTGATTCAACTCTCGAACCGGGCGCTGACCAATCATGTTGACCTTGTGATCTGGCCGGAGGCGGCGGTTCCCGGTTTTGCGCGCTGGGACGAAAATGTCCATTCCGCCATTGTCAGATTCGTGCGCGAGCATCACATCTGGCTGATTCTCGGTTCGGACGATCTCGGGCCGCTGCCGCATCCGACCGCGAAGGAGAAATACGAATATTACAACGCCAGTTTTCTCGTCAGCCCCGAAGGTGAATTCGTTTCGCGCTACCGCAAACGCAGCCTGGTGATGTTCGGCGAATACATTCCGTTCGAGCACGCGCTGCCGTTCATCAAATGGTTCACTCCGGTGACGGGAAGTTACACGCCGGGAGATCGCGCGGTTCCGTTCGAAATGAATTTTCCGGAAAGTTTCGGACGCGTCGTCACATCCACGCTGATTTGTTTCGAGGACAATTTTCCGCAACTCGTCCGCGAATATGTTCACGACGACACGGATTTTCTGGTGAATCTCACGAACAACGGCTGGTTCGGCGAAGGCGCGGCGCAATGGCAGCACGGCGCGAATGCGATTTTCCGCGCGGTGGAAAATGGCGTTCCGCTCGTCCGCTGCACGAACAACGGCCTGACGTGCTGGGCGGACAGGCACGGGCGTTTGCGGGAAATTTTTCGCGACGAAAATAAAAGCATTTACGGCGCGGGATTTATGATTGTGAAAATTCCGCTGCTCAATCCGGGAGAAAAGCGTGCGCTGACTTTTTACAATCAACACGGCGATTGGCTCGGCTGGAGTTGCGTCGCTCTTTCGGGACTGGCGCTGATTTTCAGTTGGCGAAATGGAAAAAGACGCAACCGCCGCGCCTGATTAAGCGCAGATTTCGAGCGCGGAAATTTTTCTCAAATCCGGAACCGCCCAATCGGGTTTGTGTCGAATTAATTCATCCAGCTTCGCGCCGCCGGTTGCGACGGCGAGAACTTTCGCGCGAATGGAACGGCCGCATCGAATGTCCAGCGGCGTATCGCCAACGACGAGCACTTCCTCATCGCGCAATTTTTCTCCGAGGATCCGACAGCCCCGCTCGCGCGCGATGGCGGCAATTTGATCGCGATTTTCATGGTCGTCCGCAAACGCGCCGGTTTCAAATTCATCCCACAAACCGAAATGACGCAGCTTGATTTCGGCGCCCAGACGAATATTTCCCGTCAACAATCCAATCAACGGCGGATGCGGCAATGCTTTCAAATCATCCAGAAATTTCCAGACGCCGGGACACGGCTCGGTCGGGCTGCCGGACAAAATATGGTCGAGCCAGAAAACGTATCGCTCGAAAAACCGCTCGAAGTTCCCGGCCGTTTCGGAAATGCGATGCGCCTGAAAAAATTCGCGCACAAGGCTCACATCCGTCCGTCCGGCGAATTTCAATCGCTCGAATCCTTCCGTCGCGCCGAATTCCGTCGCGAAAACTTTCGCGAACGCCTTCACTCCGGCGCCGCCCGTGCGAACAAGCGTGCCGTCAATATCGAACAAAGCCAGACGAATCATCGCCGGAAAATAGCGGTGACACGCCGCCACTGACAATGGAACTTTCGGAAATTCCGGCTGGCATCGGAAAATAAAAATTGCTATTCAGAGCGCCATTCCCATGAGGCCGATCCGCGCATTTACGTTGATCGAACTGTTGGTAGTCATTGCGATTATCGCCATTCTTGCCGCCTTGCTGCTGCCCGCAATCGGTCGCGCAAAGGAAAAGGCGAATGCGGCTTATTGTCTCAACAACCTGCGGCAATGGGGATTGGCGACGCAGCTTTACGCGGTGGACAACGATGATTTTCTTCCGCCGGATGGAAAACCGAATCCTCTGGAAAACGACACCAACAACGGATGGTATATTCAACTGCCGGAAGCCATCGGAATTCCGCATTACCACGAAATGCCCTGGCGCACGAATGCTGACGCCGAAACCGGCCGCTCCATCTGGCTTTGCCCGAGCAATCGCCGGAGAAGCAACGGAAAAAATCTATTTCACTATTGCCTCAATGAAAACGTGAATGGAACCGGAGCGGAAAATCATTCCGTGAAACTGGCGTCCATCCGGAATGATTCCGCCGTCGTCTGGTTGTTCGATTCCAAAAACCTCCCTGCGGTCGGCACGCCGAATTTCGTTCACACAAATCTCCACGGCGCCGGCGCGCAATTTACATTTCTCGATGGACACGCGGCCAGATTCAGAAATTCGGAATATTGGGATTTCAATTTGAACAAGGGGCGCACGAACAATCCAATTCTGGTGTGGATTCCGTAAGTGCTTTCAAGAATCCAAATCCAGGCGGAGCACTTCCGCGCCAGGCTGTTTCGTCTTCCGTTTTTAATCGCAAAATGGAAAAAGCCCGATCTAAACCTTCGTTCGAAAATACGCGATGGTTTCCACCAGTCCTTCCGCCAGGGAAACTTTCGGCTGCCATTTCAAATATTTTTTCGCTTTCGTGATGTCCGGTTTGCGCTGTTTTGGATCGTCCTGCGGCAGCGGTTTGAAGACGATTTTGCTTTTCGATTTTGTCGCGCGGATGATTTCCTCGGCAAACTGGACCATCGTCAGTTCGCTCGGATTTCCAATGTTCACCGGCAGATCGTAATTGCTCATCATCAGCCGATAAATGCCTTCGATCAGGTCCGAGACGTAACAAAAACTGCGCGTCTGCGTGCCTTTTCCGAAAACGGTCACGGGTTTGTTCTTGAGCGCCTGGCTGATGAATGCCGGAACAACGCGGCCATCGTTGATGCGCATTCGCGGACCGTACGTGTTGAAAATCCGGACGATGCGCGTTTCGACTTTGTGCTCGCGGTGATACGCCATCGTGAGCGCCTCGGCAAAACGTTTCGCCTCGTCGTAACAGCCGCGCGGACCGATGGTGTTCACGTTGCCCCAGTATTCCTCGGTTTGCGGGTGGACAAGCGGATCGCCGTAAATCTCGGACGTGGAAGCGATGAGAAAACGCGCGCCTTTATTTTTCGCGAGACCGAGCGCCTTGTGCGTGCCGAGCGAACCGACTTTGAGCGTCTGGATCGGCAACTCAAGGTAATCAATCGGGCTGGCCGGCGAGGCGAAATGCCAGACGTAATTCACTGGCGCGTCGAGAAAAATAAATTCGGTCACGTCCTGCTGGATGAATTTAAAATTCGGATTGCCTCCCAGATGCGCGATGTTGTCCACGGAACCGGTAACGAAATTATCTATGCCGATGACTTTGTGTCCGCGCGACAATAGCAGGTCAACGAGATGCGAGCCGAGAAAACCGGCCGCGCCGGTCACAACGGAGGTGAGTTGTTTTTTCATTTAAATAAATTTTTGCAAAACTTCCGGCGCGAATGCGTTGCACGCGCGATTCAAAAATTTGCGTGAACAAATTGTAAATTTTTGGAAATAAAATTTCCCCGCGTCATTTCGCGCCGGAACCCAGAAGCACCGCGGGAATGGTGCGCCAGAGAATTTTCAAATCCAGCCAGATGGACCAGTTGTCTATGTATTCCAGATCCAGCCGCACCCAATCCTTGAAATCCGTGACTTCGTTTCGCCCGCTGATTTGCCACAAACACGTCAGGCCGGGTTTCACGCTCAAACGACGCCGATGCGCCAGGTCGTTGAATTGTTTGACCTCGGCGACCGGCAACGGGCGCGGGCCGACCAGGCTCATTTCGCCGCGCAACACATTGAAAAGCTGCGGCAATTCGTCAATGCTGAATTTGCGGAGAATTTTTCCAATGGGCGTGATGCGCGGATCATTGGTCATTTTGAAAACCGGGCCGCTCATTTCGTTCATCGAGGCCAATTCATGTTTGCGCTGCTCGGCGTCCGTGACCATCGTGCGGAATTTCAAAATCGTAAATGGCCGGCCGTTCAATCCGGAACGTTGCTGCCGGAAAAGAACCGGGCCGGGCGAAGTCAGTCTGATCAGCAGCGCCACGAACAAAAGCGGAATCGCGCAAATCACGAGCAGTGCGAACGAGCCAAACAAATCAACCACCTGCTTTGAAACGCTTTGCCACGAAGCTTCCGGCGTCGTGCTGAACACCAGCACCGGACGCCCAAGAAAATCATCGAAACTCGTGCGCGAAATCTGCGTGCTGAAAAAATCCGCGATCAGCCAGACTTCGATGCCTTCCAGTTCGCACGCGCGAATAACGGCTTCGACCTGCTCGAAATAGGAATGCTTGGCGCTGAGAATCACGCCGTTGACGGAATGTTCATGGAGAAATTCAGCGAGTTTGGGAATCGGCGTTTGCGTGAGGTCCAGTTCCGCCAGAATTTCCACGCCTTCGTAGGTTTTGGATTGAAATTCATTTCTCGCGCGTGATGCTTCATCGCCGGTTCCCACGACGACGAATCGCCGGCGGATTTGGGCCTGCGCGAGCTTGCTCTTGTAAATTATCCGCAGCATTTCCTCTTTGCCGAAAACAAGCAAAAAGCTTGTCGCGCCAAACCAGAAAGGAACCCAGCGCGCGATGGCGAGCCGCGAAAGGAACAACACCAGAATCAATCCGATGGTCGTCACGAAACAGCCTTTGAAAAGCTGCCATATCGTCACGGCGCGGGAACACAGAATCGGGCGGTCGTAAAATCCCTGCGCTTCCAGAACGAGCGGCGCGGCGGGAATGAGAACCACCAGCACCCATGCGAATTGCTCGAACGAAGCGACCGGATCAAGGCGGAACAAATTCAAAACCACCGCATCCGCGCGCATGCGGTACGCGAGCCAGAAACTGAGCGCGAAAATGCAGGCGTCCACCAATTGGTGAATTTGCATTCGTATCTGGCGGTCACGTCGGAGCATGGCTCAATTTTTTTTCAAACGAACGGCGAACACATTAGCGTTCCGGTTTTTCGAGAGCAATCCGGTCGTTTTCGGCGGAAAGCTCCGTAAAAATTCTGATTTCATTGCTCGGCGACCGAGGAAATTTCTCCGGCTTTCGGCGGCAATTGAAATTCGGGAACCGACGCGGCAATCAGATTTTTCAGCCGTTCAAACGCGGCGTCTTCCTGGCCGGGCAAACACATGGTTTGGTAACTGATGTACGCCCAGCGTTGGAGCACGCCGGTTTTCAACAGATCGCGATAAAGCCAAAGAATTCGCTGGTTGTTGTCCACGGTCATTTCGCTGTCCGCGACAAACCAGAAAACATAAAGCCCATGCACTTCGATCTTTTTGCCGTCCGGTTGCTGGATCACATTGCTCACCGTCCATTTTGCGACCGGCAGATCGTACGGCTTCGGGCCGTTGATGTGAATTTTCACCGTCTCTTTTTTCACCGTGTCCCAGCCGGAGCCGGCAAGGCAATAATCCGCTTTATGAATGCTCGTGCGGTCCGTGCCCATCAAAATCACGTTCGCGGTGGCGGAAAAACCATCGGGCGAGTCGTAACGCCGCTGGCCAAAACTCGTGTCTTTCGGCAGGTATCCCAACACAACGTCGCTTTCGGGAACGTTCGTCGAAGTGAAATTCAAAACCTTTTCCGGCAACGCGATTTTTACAACCGTGCTGCCGGGAATCGGTGTGACGATAATTCCCGGCTCGCCAAGCTTTTGATTTTTTTTAAGCCAATTGACCGCGAAACCGGTTGTCGCAATCAGCGCAAGACCGACGATCAAGATCCATTTTTTTTGAGAATTCATTCCGCGCGCGCCTCCAGATTTGAGATTTCGGAATTTTCCGGTATTCCCGGATTTTTTGGATTCTCCGGAACGGTCGGGCTTTCGAGCAATCGCCCGATGTAAATGACGCCGAGAATTGCCGGGATGTACGGCAGCAAACTGAAAATCCCGAGCGGCCCGCCTTCATGGACGTAATTTCCCCAGCTTTGTCCGCCCATCGCGGCCGCCAGAATAATGCAAAGCATCCGAACCAGATTTCCCAGAACCGAAAGCGGAAACGCCGTCGCCATCATGAACACGCGTTTCCAGTTCGAACGAAACGTCAGAAAACCATAAACCGTCGCGAGCAGAAAAATCGCGACCAGACTGCGAATTCCACTGCACGCCGCCGCGACTTCATACTGATACGCGCCGCTCGGATCGAAGAGTTGCGTTCCCGAACGAATCACGCCGATTCCAAGAACATTGTGCGCGACCACTTCCACAAGCCATGAGACGAGCATTCTCAATCGCGTCGTAATAAAATCCGAATGATTTCCAAGCGGAACGCAAAAAACGAAAAGAAAAAACGGAAAAAACGTGGCTTGCAGCCATCGCGGTCCCCAGGCCAATCCCACCAGACCGTAAATCCCGACAAACAAAGCCACGATGGACAAATGCGGTTCCTGAATCACGTAGCCGGTCACGTGCAACAACATCGCGCCGATCACAATGACAAACGCCGGCGGCCAGATTTTCGCCGGCAATGCAAGCAATTCGCGCCGTCGCCACCAGAAAATTCCCAGAACAAGAAATGGAATCAGATTGCCGATCCGGTCATTCGCCGCCTCGACATTCGGGCTGTTGTAAGCCTCGTACATCCATGAAAACAGCGACGACGTGTGGACGTAACCGAGAATGGAATTGCCGCGGAATTGGAATAACGCAAGCCACGCCAGAAGGAGCGTGAAAAACAGTCCTTTATTTGGCAGACTTCGCCAGGACGAAGCCAATTCAGTTTGAAACTCGTCCAGAACGCCAGTCGTGTTGGCCGTTGTTTGGTTTTCGGGTTGCACGTTGTTTCGACCGTATTGGATAGCGGATTGCGGTGGATTGCTCAAACAAATTCGATGGAAACCAATGAGTTTTAATAAAGTACTACCAAGCAGGAAACGCTTTCCGAAAATCCTTCCCGGTTTCTTCTGATTCAATGCAACGCGATTTCCGACGCAAAACATTCTTTCAGTTGCCCGAATAAAATGGCTTCCGTAAAATCGCCGCGCTTATGCCTGAACCAATTCCCGGAGTTTCCGTTTCCCGCGCCGATGGCCGGAAGCCAAACCAGTTGCGGCCCCTGCGTTTTCTGAACGGCATCGCACCGCACGCCACCGGCTCCACGCTCGTCGAATGGGGAAACACCCGCGTGATCTGCGGCGTCACCGTCGAGGAATCCGTTCCGCGCTGGATGAAAGAGCAAAATGTCACCGGCGGCTGGCTCACGGCGGAATATTCGATGCTCCCCTACTCCACGCTGCAACGCAAACCGCGCGACAGTTCCAAAGGAAAAATTGACGGGCGCTCGCAGGAAATTCAACGACTCATCGGACGCGCCATGCGCGCGGCAATTGATCTGGAAAAACTGGGCCCGCGCACCATCTGGGTGGATTGCGACGTTTTGCAGGCGGACGGCGGCACGCGAACGGCGGCAATTACCGGCGCGTACGTCGCGCTTTCACTGGCCGTTCGGCGGCTGATCTCTGAAGGAAAATTAAAGGAAAATCCATTGCTCCACCCCGTCGCGGCGGTGAGCGTCGGGATTTTCGCGGGCGAACCGCTGCTGGACCTTTGCTACACCGAGGACGTTGCCGCGGCGGTGGACATGAATCTCGTGATGAACGCCGCGGGCGAATTCATTGAAGTGCAGGGAACCGGCGAAGAATCCACGTTCAGCGAAACGCAATTGGCCGCGCTTCTGGCTTTGGGAAAATCCGGAATTCGCGAATTGCTCGCCGCGCAGCAGTCCGCGCTCGGCGGATAATGTGAAAACAAAAACGCTCTGGAAAATTTCCGTCGTCACTTCTCCCGAAGCGGAAGACGCCGTGACCGAACTCCTCAATGCGGTTCTGGAACAACCCGTTTCGTCGTTTACCGAAATTGAAACCGGCGAAACAACCGTTGCGTGTTATCTCGCCAAAAAACCTGCGGAAAAAAATCTTCGCGCGGCTCTCTCGGAAGGTTTGAAACGAATCGAAAATTGCGGGTTGAACGTCGCGCCTGGAAAAATTTCAATTCGCCGGATTCACCGCGAAAACTGGGCGGAATCGTGGAAACGCCATTTCAAGCCGCTCGAAATCGGAACGAAATTGTTGATCAAACCGAGCTGGAGCCGCCGCCGCGCCCGCGCCGGTCAATCGGTTATCGTGCTGGATCCCGGCTTGAGTTTTGGAACCGGGCAACATCCGACCACCTCGTTTTGCCTCGAACAAATCGCCAGGAAAAGTTCCGAGTTTCGAGTTTCTGGTTTCGGGTTAAAACATCAACGGGCGCAAAAGCGGCAGAGCTCAAAATCCGAAATTCAAAATCCGAAGCTTTCATTTCTCGACATCGGAACCGGCTCGGGAATTCTTGCGATTGCGGCGGCAAAACTCCGGTTCGCCCCGGTGGACGCGTTTGATTTCGACGCGGAGGCGATTCGCGTTTCCCGCGCGAACGCGGAGAAAAATCGGGTCGCCGGGAAAATCCGGATTTTCCGCGCGGACCTGACGAAATTGCCTCGCCGCGCCACGCGAAAATACGATGTGATTTGCGCGAATCTGATTTCCAATCTGTTGATTTCCGAACGCGACCGGATTCTGACGCGGCTTGTGCCTGGCGGCGTTCTGGTTTTGGCCGGCATTTTGAAAAGCGAATTTGATCAGGTTCAAAACGCGTACGAAAAAGCGGGTTTGAAACTGACGGCGAGCCGGTCGGAAAAGGAATGGCGTTCCGGCGCGTTTTCTTTTTGACTGAAAATTTTCGTCGGAAATTTACCGTAATTGTCCGGAAAAAATTTTTGAATGAATTTTTTTGGGATTGGTCTTATACTTGATGCGTGAAGCAGCCAACTTCAATTCAATGTGGCTGGAGCCATACAGGAAGGCCGGTTGGCTTTACTCACGCCAAGTTGAAACCTCGAGAAAGGAATTCGAGCTATGACCAAGACATTGGAAGTAATCAACGACGCAGTCCGAAACCCAAAATATTCCTTCCGTAAAACAGAAAACCGACCCAAAAAGGCGCTGAAACATCGTTACGAGCGCCGAAAAATCAAAGAATATCTGCAATTGGGAGATTGGGCGGCCGAATCCGCCGTCTGATCTGCAGTCAGATTTAACAATATGAAAAGAAAACGCCGCGCGGAACCGTGGCGTTTTTTTCTTTAATCCAAAGCGTCGGAAGCGCGACGCGAATTCCGTTCACGCGGTTTTTTTCGGAACGGAAATTCCGAAATCCTTTCTCATCTTTTCTCAGCCTTTTTCGATGCACGCGTAGGCATTGTGATTGTGAATGCTTTCGAAATTCTCGGCTTCGACGCGATACCACGTCACGTCCGGATGCGCGTTCAGTCTTAACGCCACGTTTCGGACCATGTCCTCGACGAAAACCGGATTTTCGTACGCGCGTTCAGTCACGGCTTTTTCATCGCGCCGTTTCAAAAGCGAATACAATTCCGAACTCGCGGAACTTTCGACAATCGCAATCAAATCCTCAATCCACACCGCTTTGCGCGAGCGGATCTGGACGGTGCAAAGCCCGCGTTGATTATGCGCGCCGTATTCGCTGATCGCTTTCGAACACGGACACAAAGTCGTCACGCCAACCTTGACCGTGAGCAAAAAATCAATGTCCGTTCCGCACGCCGTCGCGTCAAAGCGCGCGCTGTAATCCATCAGGCTTTCCATTTCGCTGACCGGCGCTTTTTTGCTCAGGAAAAACGGAAATTCCATTTCCAGATGCGCCGTCGCCGCGTTCAGCTTTTCCTGCATCGCGTGCAAAATGTCTGTAATGTTTTCCACGTGCACAATATTTCCGTGCGCGTTCAAAACCTCGATGAAACGGCTCATGTGCGTGCCTTTGAATTCCTTCGGCAGATCCACAAACATCCCGATCGTCGCAATCGTGTTCTGAAAGCTGCGCTCCTTGTCCCGGATCTGAATCGGAAACCGCAATCCGCGAACGCCCACTTTATCAATCCGCAATTCGCGATGGTCGCGCTCGTTCTGTTTGTCGTGCATGACGGAATGGGAGATGCGGGATTTTCCCGACGTCGCGCGCGACGCCCCCGGACGGAGAGTTTTTTGCATGATGCCAAGTTTATCAGTCGAATCACTTTTTGCAAAAATTTTGAAACCGGCTTTGGCCGCTGGAAAAAATTGTTTTTTGACTTGCGCGAATCGGGAGGTTATCACGGCGCAATGAACCTGTTTGGCCGGCGCGCAATTTCGTTGATTGCCTTTTTTCTCCCATTCATTCTTCACGCCCAAACCTTTCGCGTCGCCACTTACAACCTTGAAAATTATCTGGATCAACCGACGGAAACGCGGCATTACGCGAAATCCGCCGAGGCAAAAGCAAAAATCCGCCAAAGCATTCTCGCCATAAAACCCGACGTCATCGCGCTTCAGGAGATGGGAACCATCAGCGCGCTCCTGGAATTGCGCGCTTCGCTGAAAGCCGGCGGGCTGGATTTTCCGTTCTGGGAACACGTCACCGGATTCGACACGAATATTCACATTGCGGTCCTCAGCCGTTTTCCATTCACCGCGCGACGCCCGCGCACGAACGAAACTTTTCTGCTGGAGGGACGCCGCTTTCACGTGAGCCGAGGTTTCGCGGAAGTGGACGTGCGCGTGCGAAACAAATATTCCTTCACGCTCATCAGCGCGCACTTGAAATCCAAACTGCCGGTTCCCGAAGCCGACCAGTCGGAATGGCGCCGCGACGAGGCGAAGGAATTGCGCCGGATTATCAATCGCGATCTTGCCGCGAATCCGAAATTGAATTTAATTGTGTTAGGCGATTTCAACGACACGAAAAATTCGCCCGCAATCAAAACCATTATCGGCCGCGGCAGAAACAAACTCGTGGACACGCGGCCCGCCGAGCGCAACGGCGATTCGCAAACTCCTTATTTCAATCACGAACCGCGCACGGTGAACTGGACGCATTATTACGGCGTGGAAGACAGCTATTCGCGCATTGATTATATTTTGCTCAGTCCCGGGATGGCGCGCGAATGGGTGAAAAGCGAAACCTACATTCCGACCATTCCAAACTGGGGAATCGGCTCAGATCACCGCCCGCTGGTCGCGACTTTCAATGCGGTGGATCAATGAGAGCAGCGGCATAGCAAGAGTGCTGCGAATGTACTAACATTTTATATAACTGCTCGTTGCCAATATCTTGCCAATTTCTCGGAGGATTAAAGAACTTCCGATCTAAAATTCCGAAACCGGTAATGGGACGAGCGCGACATTTGTGTTACTTCTTTCCCTTCGCTATCCGGATTTCCTGCCGCAAATCTTCGGTGTCCTTTATCAATCGCCAGCAGGGGACATTCAAACCTTGAGCTATGCTGTCAGCCACATTCAGGGATGGATTTATTTCCGTTCGCTCAATCAGTGAAATCATTTTGGGAGCCAAGTCCGCCCGCTCCGCTAATTCTTCCTGCGTCAGAAATCTGGCTTTGCGATGTTTTCTGATAATTTGCCCGAACAATTTGGCAAAATCGCTGGATAGCATTTGGCCACTTTGCCCGTCGATACAGGACGCATTACAGGAAGGATATTACCAATTTTTTCTTGACAGAAATTTGGAAAAGCAGTTTGCTCTTGACGATCACTGAACAAAAAAGGCAATCCGAACATCTCACAAATTCCTATGCGAAATTGCCCCGCGGCGTTCAGTCGGTCACGATCGAAACGGACGCCCGAACAAAGGAATCAGGGTTATGAAGATCACTATTAAAGTGGCAGTTTTAGGAATGATTATTATGCTCGCACAACCACTGCCGGCACAAACGAACCTGAATTTCAACGGAGTTTCCACAACCGGCGAGGGCGCGATCCGATTGTCATGGAACAGCAGGTCCAACGAGGTCTATAGAATTGATTACGCCGATGAACTTGGTGACACCAACACTGGCATGACCGTTTGGCATCCGCTCTATACTCATTATCCATCTCATGGCACGAACACATTTATTGGGGACTACGGCAATTACGACAATGAAACAAATATTGTCCATCCGAAGTATAGCCCGATGCGATTTTATCGAATAGCCATCGAAGGCACGAACGACGGGCCAAGTCCTTTTATCACTATTCTTTCTCCCACAAACGGCTCCGTGCTGTCAGATCAAGTTACAATTTCAGTGGTCGCCACCAGCACATTCCCGGTAATCAATCTGAAACTCTACGTTGACGGCCAAGAAATGGATCGGAGTGAAGACGGAACGAACTTCGTGATAAATACTTGTGAATGGGCGAATGGCCCGCACGTTTTTTTTTGCAACGTGTAAAGCACAATCCAGTTTCTCCGGTCCCAGTGGAAATTTTCCGATAACGATTGGACGTTCAGTTTCCAGTTACGTACCGGTAACGTTCGACAATCTGATTTCAAAAGTTGCGTTCAGTGAACCGTTTTTTGAACCGTCGCTTGGACAAACTCAACAAGTGACCGCTTATTTTGCCGTGAATGTGGACTGGACACTTGAAATTGTGAACGATGAAAGCAACGTCGTGCGCACGGTAACCGGAAGCGGGGCATCTTTGAAATTTGCTTGGGATGGGACAGGCGACGGAGGAACAAATATTCCGGACGGTGTTTATTATTTCCACATCGCCGCCCGAACAAATGGCATGTCCTCGCCTCTGACCGGTCCCTCAAATGATGACTCGCTTTTTGAAAACATGATGATGACGGAGGAAGGAGACCTCGCGCCCGTATCTGAAGAACAAGCAATTGCTTTGGGCATGGACCATTATTACGTTCCGCCCGCGCCATATCCTCCGGTTGAAATAAATGGCGAGTGGTTCAATTGGGAAGAAGTGTACGGAACACCACCATGGATTGAGGTTCAAATTCCGACAAATGAGTTTGCAACAGCAAGTTTGACGGAATTGAATTCAGACGAAACTGAAACACACTCTTCTTCCAGCGCCAGTTCGCAAAGCACGACAGCGCCAACACGTCCACCCACCGCGCCAGTGAAAAATCAGGCGAACAATTATGCTATCGGTTTTTATGATTTTCAAACTCCGATCACTCGAAATAATCCTAAAAACGGGTTGCCTTTTCCAACAACTCAAACAGTTCGGCTGGATGGGTGCTCATCGTGCAACCAGTCCGAAAGTGATCCCATTCCAGAAGCAAACATGAATTCCGTGAATATGATACGGGAAATGAAAAAATTGGGATGGAAACTTGAATTTCAAAAGTTTAATGACTTACTTCCGATCAATTCAGTCAGGAGAAGCGACCAGGGATATAATGGTGACGAAATTTTCACGCGGGCTACCGTTGGTCTTTTCATGGATCATGGAAGTTACGGCACAACTCTCGATTATAACCCGGGCGCCAGCGGTTCGTTTCAGACGTATTTTCCGAGCGGCAATCCAAACGACGGAACAGGGGAAAGTTCATGGCTCAGGTTATGCCAATTCGGTTTTGGGGGAAATCTGAAGTGGATGGCAATTCTTGCGTGTAATTCTATTTGTGATCCGAACTGGAATAGCATGGTGAGTCACGGCGCAATTCCGTTAAAAGAAACTCACTTGCTTCTCGGCACCGCAGCTATCGCATGGATGGGCGAGGATATTGCGGCTTATTGGGGAGAGAACATGGCCAAGAAAAAGCAAAAAATCCGTGATGCATGGTTCAACGCCGCCAGCAAGCAGTACCATGAAGTCGCTCCAGGTGTTATCACGAATACTGTAATTTTCCGCGTGACTGGATATCCGGAATGCATGGACGACACCGTTGCGAACAACACCGCTCCCAGCAACCCCAGTTCTGCTCCGGGCAATCTGACAAAACAAGACCAGCAGGTTTATCCGTGAGATTTTTTCTTTATTTCTTATTCACCTTTGGATCCGCAATTGCGGCTGGCGGGATCCTCACAAATGGAAGTTTCCCCGGCTCGGCTGGATTTGAAATTGCATGGGGAGCGACAACGAATGAATGGCCGGAAAAATTGTGGTGCTATAAAGTCGTTCCACAGGAATTCTCTCCGGCGATCATTTCAAATTTGTTCGCGATAAGCGGCTTCACGATCCAAGACAGAACAAACAAGATTGGCGAGCCACCCGTTGAAAAATCCATTCTCTATTTTAGAAATGCGGATGAATCAAAACATCTGGAAATAAATCCGGCGCTTGGTTGGATTGAATA
>DASSNZ010000126.1:0-4011 GCA_035701135.1 Verrucomicrobiia bacterium | reverse complement strand
CAAAATCGCCACCGTTCTGCAAATGCTGTGCATCATCTGGATTTTGCTCAAATGGAACAGCCGCTTTGAAGTGCCGTGGTTCAAAATCTGGACGATTGGCGCGGCGGTTTTCACCGGCGTCTCCGGTTTGTTCTACGTTTTTGACGGCGTAAAACAACTGAGTTCGCATCCGGCAAGTTCCGCGACGGCCCGGCAGGAACCGGAATAAAACCTGACACACAGAATTATGGCTAAAACACTGGAATTAACTTTGAAAGAAGGCGATCCCGCGCCGGAATTTACGGCGGCGACAAACGGCGGCGGCGCGGTTTCGCTCACGGATTTCCGCGGCAAAAACGTGATTCTTTATTTTTATCCGAAGGACGACACCTCGGGCTGCACAAAAGAAGCGTGCGGATTTCGCGATCATTTCGCTCAATTCAAAAAACGTGGCGCGGTCATCCTCGGCGTCAGCACCGATCCGGTGAAGTCGCATGATAAATTCGTCAAAAAATATTCTCTGCCATTCACGTTGCTGGCGGACTACGAGAAAAAAATCGTCCAGGCGTACGGCGTCTGGGGCGAGAAAAGTTTCATGGGCCGGAAATACATGGGCACGCATCGCGTCACTTTTCTCATCGGGCCGGACGGCCGCATCAAAAAAATCTGGCCGAAAGTGAAACCCGAGGAGCACGTCGCCGAAGTGCTGGCGGCTTTGTAAAATACCGGCTGGAGCAAAATCGAATTCAAACGAATGGTTCAAATTCCATTCGTTGGCATGAAAAATTTTCGTGTTCGATCACAAATGAATTTTCTCTCCCTCATCGAATCCAAACGCGAAGGCGCAGTTCTCGCGCCCCGCGAAATTCATGGTTTCATCCGCGAATTCACATCGGGAAAAATTCCCGATTATCAGATGGCCGCAATGCTCATGGCCATTTATTTTCGCGGACTTGACGCCGGAGAAACCCGCGCGCTTATGCTCGCAATGCGCGATTCGGGCGATGTTCTGAAATTTCCAAAAGATTCGCGTCCGCTGGTTGACAAACATTCGACCGGCGGCATTGGCGATGCCGTTTCACTTCCGCTCGCGCCGCTGCTGGCGTGTCTGGGTTTTCGCGTGCCGATGATTTCCGGCCGCAGCCTCGGCATTACCGGCGGCACGCTCGACAAGCTCGATTCCATTCCCGGTTTCAAAACCTCGCTGCGCGCGAAGCAAATTGTCGAAATCACGCAAAAAATCGGCTGCGTCATTTGCGGCCAGACCGAGCGAATGATTCCGGCGGACAAAAAACTTTACGCCTTGCGCGATTCAACGGGAACCGTCCCGAGCATTCCGCTGATCGCGAGTTCGGTTCTTTCCAAAAAACTTTCGGAAAATCTCGACGCGCTGGTGCTCGACGTGAAATTTGGCCGCGCCGCGTTCATGCAAACGAAAACTCAGGCGCGCGAACTTGCGCGCGTCATGGTTTCGCTCGGCAACGAATGCGGCGTACGCGCGCGCGCCATTCTGACGAATATGGATTCGCCGCTGGCGCGCGCGGCCGGAAACTGGCTGGAAATCAAAGAAGCGGTTTCGTGTCTTGAAGCGAAAAATCCATCCGACCTGCAGGAACTCGTTCTCACGTTCGCCGCGCATTTGCTTGTCCAGACCAAAAAATCCAAATCACTCGAAGCCGCTCGAAAGCTGGCCGAAAATTGTCTGGCTTCCGGCGCGCCGCGACGCAAGTGGGACGAAATGCTCGCCGCGCAGGGCGCGGATTTGCGGGCGTTTCGTCGAAAGCTCGCGCGGGACCACATGGCGCCGGCGGTCCTGGAATTGAAAGCTGCAAGCGACGGTATTGTTTCGCGCTGCGACGCGCGAATCATCGGCGAAATTGTGCGCGATCTCGGCGGAGGACGGCTGACAAAAGAATCGAAAATCAATCATGATGTCGGCGTGGATCGTCTGGCAAAACCGGGCGATGAAATCCGGCGCGGAGCAATTCTGGCGCGAATTCACGCGAGGGATCATTCGCTGGCGGAGTCCGCCCGCAAACGATTGAAAAACGCGATTGAAATTTCGCGAAAAAAACCGGCGGCGCGTTCGCTGGTCGCGGAAGTGATCGAGCGTTGATTCGGTGTCAGGCAGGAATTTTCTGAATTCCGAAATTGAAGCCGATTTAATTCAGCGATTTCCAAATGGCTTCCGCCGCGGCGCGCGGATTTTCCGCGGCGTAAATCGGGCGTCCAATCACCAGCCAATTCGCGCCGGCATCCAGCGCCTGACGCGGCGTAAGCGTTCGTTTCTGGTCATCGGCTTTTTCCGCTCCGGTGCGAATGCCGGGCGTAATCAGTTGAATGTGCGAAGGCAGAACCTGGCGCAAACCGGCAATTTCCAAAGGCGAACAAACCAACCCGCGCAAACCGGCCCGCGCCGCGAGGTCCGCGAGGCGCTCCACTTGTTTTCCGACGTTTGATTCGCATCCGATTTCGCTCAACGTATTCGCGTCCATGCTGGTGAGCACTGTCACGCCGAGGACAAGCGGCGCGTTGCGTCCGGATTGCGATGCGGTTTGTTGGGCGGATTGTTCGGCGGCGCGCATCATTTCCAATCCGCCGCTCGTGTGAACAGTGAGCATCTGCACGTCGAGCCGCGTGGCGGCGGCGACGGCTTTTGCGACGGTGTTGGGAATGTCGTGAAATTTTAAATCGAGGAAAACCGCCGCACCGGTCGCGCGAATTTGCCGGACGATTTCCGGCCCGGCGCTGGTGAACAATTCTCCGCCGATTTTGAAAGCGCCAACGCTGGGCGCGATTTGCCGGGCGAGTTCGACGGCTTTTTCCGCAGTCGGGACATCCAGCGCGGCGATGATTGGATTTCGCATGGAGTTATTGAAGCGGCATTTTCCAGCGGCAACAAGGCAACTTTTCCGGGGGCGCGCATCGGGATTTGAGCGTATTGCAGCGTGTGTGCTAAATTAAGGCGAAAGCAACGCTGGTAAAAATTTCAAAGTGCAGCCAAAGAGTTATGAAAAACACACTGATCGTAGTGGCGGACCTCGAAGGATTCAAAGCATACCGGCTCGACAAGAGCGATTTGCACAGCAACCCGCGATTGGAACTGGTCGAGCAATTCGATCATCCGACCGCGCGCAGCCATGTGCTGGAACAGGTGACGGATCTTTCCGGGCGTTATCGTCGCGGTGAAAATGGCACCGCATTTTCCGATGGAGAACGGCATAATTTTGAATTGGAGCAGCGCAAACGGTGCGTTCGCCAGGTCGCGGCCAAATTGAACACCGTGTTGAAAGATCCGGGCGTGGAACGCTGCTTTCTTTCCGCCAGCCGCGAAATCAATCGTTCGCTTTTGGATGAACTGGACGGAAATGTCCGCGGCAAAATCGAAATGAATATTCCGGCGGCGCTGACCAAGGTGAACAAATCGGAATTGCTGGACCACTTCAAGGCTCCCGGCGCGAGAGCGTGAGGAGAAAATCCGAAGTCCGAAATTCGAAATCCGAAATTCAATTCGGAAGACGCATTTTTTTCAGTCAAAGAATGGATCCAAAATTTCGGCTTTCGGATTTCTTTCGGTTTTCGGGATTCGGATTTCGGATTTCCAAAATCACTTCTGCGGAAAAATTTTGTAAAGCAGCAGATAAATCACCACGCCCGTCACCGACACATACATCCAGATCGGCAAAGTCCAGCGCGCGATTTTTTTGTGGCGATCAAATCGTTCGCGCAACGCGCGGCTCAAGGTGATAATGACCAGCGGCACGATCGCCGCCGCCAAAACCGTGTGCGTCAGGAGAATGGCCCGATAATATGGGCGGAACCACGCGGGATTGTAAAAATGCGTGACGCCTTTCACCAGCGCGTGATACGTGAGATAGCAGGCGAGAAATCCAACGGAAAAACAAACCGCTGTGATCATGCAATTCCGATGCGCGATCAATTTGTGTCTGCGGACAAAATAATAGCCACACGCCAGGCAAATCGCGCTCGCTCCGTTCAGGCTTGCGTTGATCGCCGGCAGATCGGAAACGG
>DASSNZ010000125.1:0-13569 GCA_035701135.1 Verrucomicrobiia bacterium | reverse complement strand
CGGCTTTCCGTCCATTCAAATTGGCGGGATGAATCAGCGTTGTCGCATTTTCCAAAGACGATTGAAAAACATACAATCGCGAACTGGCATTGGTTTGCGGGACCAGCGCGAAATTCAATTTCCCAAGCAGAAAACGAAGCGCCTCGCCGGTCGGCAAATCCTTGAATTTCACCGAGACATTCGCCGCGACATTGGATTCGACATAAACCTGCCAGCCGGTCGCCTGGGACACGCCTTCCAGCAGGCGCGTGAGCGGAACGGATTCAAGATTCGCGCTGACGCGATTTTCGTTCGTGCTCCAGTTCAATATCTCTCCGCCGCGCGCGACCGCGTTTGACAAAACAAGAAACGCCGAAGCGATTATCAGAAAATAAAAATTTTCAACGCGGCGACGCATGAGCGGAATATAACCAATGCGCCATAAAAGGAAAGGAGCGCAATCCACGAAATCAGAGAAGCACGGCCGCGCGGCACTTTATTCAATCATTTATGCCGAAAATTGGATTCTTCTTCGGCGAGGGATTTCGTAAATTTATTTTCGCCAAAAACAAAAGCGATTCTATGCGACCCTTCACAAAAATTCTATTTCCTGACGCCATTCTTGTCTTGTCCGCGGCGCTGTTCAATTTTTCGATAAACGCCTCTGAAATTTCGCCGCAAGTGGTCGCGCCGGTTTTCCCAAAAACAACGGTCACGCTCACGGATTTCGGCGCGGTTGGCGACGGTGAAACATTGAATACGGAGGCATTCGCCCGCGCCATCGCGGCGCTTTCAAAAAAAGGCGGCGGCGAACTGGACGTGCCGCCGGGCATTTGGCTGACCGGCCCGATTCGACTGCGCAGCAACATCAATTTGCATTTGCAACGCGGCGCGCTCGTTAAATTTTCCGGCGATTACAAATTGTATCCGCTCACGATCATTGACATGAAAGGCGAAAAACACGTGGATTCCACTTCGCCGATTTCCGGCGAGAACCTGGAAAATGTCGCGATTACCGGCAGCGGAATCATTGATGGCGGCGGCAACACGTGGCGCCCGGTGAAAAAAGATAAATTGACTGAAAACCAGTGGCGCGCGCTCATCCAATCCGGCGGCGTGTTGAACGAACGCGGCAACACATGGTTTCCCAGCCTTGAAGTGATGAATGGCGAAAAAATTCTCGCGCCCTTGCGAAAAAATCATTCGCTGGAACTGGAAGATTACGAACCGGCGCATCAGTTTTTGCGGCCCAAAATGTTGCGCCTCATCGGCTGCAAACACGTTTTGCTCCAGGGCGTCACATTTCAAAATCCACCGGGCTGGACTTTAAATCCCGCGTTATGCGAGGACATTTCCATTCTGAACGTGCAGGTCCACAATTCTCCCGCTGCGCAAAACAGCGATGCGCTGGACCTGGAATCGTGCCGCCGGGCAATTATCCGCGATTGCATTTTTGACGCGGGCGACGACGGCATCTGCCTCAAATCCGGCAAAGACGCCGCAGGCAGAAAAATCGGCGTGCCGACTGAAGACGTTTTGATTGAAGGCTGCACGGTGTATCATGCGCACGGCGGATTTACCATCGGCAGCGAAATGTCCGGAGGCGTGCGCAACGTGCGCGTGGACAATTGCACGTTCATGGGCACGGACGTCGGTTTGCGATTCAAGAGCACGCGCGGACGCGGCGGCGTGGTGGAAAAAATTTTCATTTCGAACGTGCGAATGACGGACATCACCGGCGCGGCGATTAATTTCAATATGTATTACGGCGGCAAATCACCGATCGGCGAAAATATTGAAAGCCATTTGCCGCCGGTCAATGAAGGCACGCCGCAGTTTCGCGATATTCGTATTTCAAACGTGATTTGCCGCGGCGCTAAACAGGCGATTGTGCTGGAAGGTCTGCCGGAAATGCCGATTCGCGATGTTACGCTCAAAAACGTTTCCATCACCGCGCAAAAAGGCGTTCAGGTGATGGACGCCGGCGACATTCATTTCGAAAATGTGCGCGTAAAAAATGAATCCGGTCCGAAACTCACGCAGATTCGCGTGAAGAATTCCTCGCTGAATCTGGCGCAATAAATAGTTGTAAAATGCAGTTCGCACGAGGTATTTGCGACAAACCGACATCGCGCATTTCTACACGATTGCAATTTCCGGAGCGCAACGCATGAGCGGCGGATTGGTGTTCGACGTGCCAACTCGTTCTTCCTGGAACTATTCGGTTCTGCGCTCAACCAACATGGCCGACTGGTTCACGTTGACGAATTTTTTTGGCAACGACGGAAACATTCATGTGCGGGACGCTCGATCGTTGCTGACCGCGTTTTACAGAGTGATTGCCAATTGATTCCGAAGCGACGCGCGTGCACGTGGATTTGCGAGCTTCATTGCGGCACAAACGCGTCTGTAGGATTTCGCGAACAATTACGCCGTCTGATTATGGAGGTACGCACGACGAGCGGAACTGAGAGAATCCAAACACGCATCAAACTTGCAGTGTGGTCACTACAATCAACATTAAAAGGCCTTCGCCACGTTTGGCACATCCTGGTGCAGCGGCATTCGGCGGAACAGTCACCGAAGGTTGGTTTGGCGCAAATCAGTCAAGCTCGATTGTGAGTCGGGAGAAACAGGATTCACTTTAACGGTTTTCAGGAGTTGTATGATTCGGTTTACCGGCCCGATAGAGCTCGATCAGTTGCCGATCCTTGGCAGCCAGGGAAGTCAGCCCCGCATCGGTTGCAAGTTGCCAGGCTTTCTCCGCTGTGGCGACTGCTTCCTGAAAGCGTCCGGCTTCTGCGTAAGCGGCCGCCAATGTCCCGACAAGCAGGGGCTGACTGTAACCAGTCGCTTCACACGCGTGGCCGGCTAAATGGACCGCCTCGGCTCCGTTACGAAGTTGGCCGTCGGGATTGGTGGCAAGCACCCAGGCCAGATTGTTGAGCGCTTCGGCCTGGTTGGGATTTAATCTCAATGCTTTCCGATATTGGACAATCGCTTCCCGAGTGCGGCCCAACTGTTCGAGGAGCATGCCTGAATGAACCAAAATTTCAGGCTGGTCGGGATGTATCCGGATTGACCTGCCATAAGCTGCGATTGCTTTGTCAAACCGACGTTGCGTGACGAACACATCGGCCAAATGGTTGAATGCTTCGAAAGAATTCGGATTGATCTGGATGGCTTTTTGAAAATTCTTAACCGCTTCATCAAACCGGCCTTTGGCGGCAAACGCCATGCCCAGCCGGTACTGCGCTTCGAAAAATTTTGGATCAATCTGTATGGCCTTCTGAAAGTTCTCGATGGCCTCATCAAACCGGCCTTTGGCGGCAAGGGCCATGCCCAGTTGGTAAGGTGCGTAAAGGTGTCCTGGAATGATCTGGATGGCTTTTTTGAATTCCTCAATCGCTTCGTCATATCGGCCTTTGGCGGCGATCGTCGTGCCGAGATTATACAGCGCGAAAAAGTGATTTGGCTCAAGCTGAAGTGCCTTGCGAAAATGCGTAATCGCCTCATCCAATCGGCCTTCGGAAACAAGCGCTAAACCCTTGAAATACCACGCGTCGGCGATGCTTGGATCCGCCTGTAAGATTTTATCATAATGCCGTAGCGCTTCCGCAACATGTCCCTTGCTGTAAAGATAGACACCCAGATTGTAGTGTGCCAACAAGCAACCCGGATTCTTGGCCAGCGTGTCACGCCACAGGGTTTCAGGATTCCGGTAAATCTCCGCCTGCCGCCACGTTAGCAGACCGAGTGTCACCAGTAATCCTCCGCAACAAATCAGTTTAAGAACCGGCCTGGTTTTAAAGGCGAGAGTGATTCCCGCCGCCGCAAGCGCAATTAAGCCGATGCTCGCGACATACTGGTAGTGGTCTGCAACGAATGTATAACGAAATGTGTAGAGCATTATAAAACCGAGCAGCGGACTCAACATAGCCGCGTAAAATAAAGTCGCCACTTCAACACTGCGTCCCACGAAACGTCTGATAAAAAAAATCGTCGCACCGAATCCGATTCCAAGGATCAGCCAGCCGTAAGCCATTGGATTGTCGGGTTCAATCACCCAACGCGGGTAGCTGAATGTCAGAGTCGCCGGCCAGAATAATTTGCTCGCGTAAAACCAAAGCGCGTGACTCGCAACGAGAAGGCGTTCGAGAAAACCCATCGAAAATAAATTACCCTGCGTGCCTTGATGAAACCGCTCCCACCACATCGTGAGCAATCCCATTCCCAAACCCAGCCCCACGAAAGGAACCACATGGGCCAACTGCCGCCAGCCAATCGGCTTTTTTTTCAGCCACAGGATCAGCAGCAATGCAGCCGGCAACGTGCATGCCGTAGTTTTGCTGAAGAGAGCCAGCGCGTAGAAGCCAAGCGCCAGCGCATACCAGAATCGCCTTGATTTTACCTCGATAAATTTCATCCAGGAGAAGATCGTCAGTAAAATAAAAAAAAGTGACAAAAGACTCTTTAACTCCGAAATCCAGGCGACCGACTCAACTTGCACCGGATGCAACGCAAATACTGCCGCTGCCAGCCAGGCGCCCGGCACGAGCAATCGTTTTAGCAAGAAGCCGATCAACACCGCATTAACGGCATGAAGTAGAATGTTGACCAGATGATAACCCATGGGATTTAACCCCCACAATGAACGTTCGGCGCGGAACACCGTGTAGGTGAGTGGAAAATATTGCGATGGTGAATCCTTCGAGAACCAAATCCGTCTTAAACCATCGTGGGCTGTCAGCAGCGGGTTATCAGTAACATAACGATCATCATCCCAGATGAAAGCGCCATGGAGCGCCGGCAGGTATGCCAAAAAGACAAACAAAACGATCAATCCCCAGGGAAACGCAAGTCTCACCCATTTATTTGCAGATAATCGTTTGCAATATTGCCAAAGTGCCATCTCAACAGTCTATTATCGTAATTCCTACAATTTATCTTATTCGTCGGTGTCCAGTTGTTATCTGTACGCGCGAATCGCGCAAGTTCGCGATGCAAGGAATTCCGAATTGGCGTTTGTTCACAAAAGAGGCATTTGCATTATCTTCTTTGCACATCCAAATCGGGATCAGTAACAGTTGCTCCGGCTGATAGCCATTGTGGTGCGGGAATCCCGCATTTAGCCAGCCTGAAGCTTAACCCAACAAGCAGGCAACCGAATCCATAACGCACGCTACGTCGAAAATTGATTGTCGAGGCCTCAGGAAAATATTTTGTAGGACAACTGATTTCTCCAATGGTGAAGCCATGCCAAAGAATTTGCGCAAGCATCTGATTATCAAAAAGAAAATCATCTGAATTGTTGCCCCAGTTTACAGTCTCCAAAACCTGCCGCGAGAATGCGCGATATCCGGTATGGTATTCAGAAAGCTTTGCGCCGAGTAGGAGGTTCTCTATGAAGGTGAGAAAACGGTTCGAAGCATATTTCCAGAGCGGCATTCCGCCAACCAGAGCACAGCCACCCAAAATTCTGCTGCCCAAGACACAATCATACACGTTATTTGCGACAAGCGATGCCATGGCAGGAATGAGTTTTGGCGTATATTGATAATCGGGATGCACCATAATCACAATGTCCGCACCTTCCTGCAGTGCAGTTTTGTAGCACGTCTTCTGATTCGCCCCGTAGCCTTTATTGACTGAATGTGCGTGAACTCTCACGCCCAACGATTCTCCGATTCGTTTTGTTTTGTCTGTGCTTGCATCGTCCACCAATATAAGCACGTCAACCATATCCTGATCAACGATTTCAAGATATGTCCGTCTCAGAGTCGCTGCCGCGTTATATGCAGGCATCACGACGACGATTTTCTTATTTCGAACCATTATACCTTCACCATCAGATCCGGCAAAACTTTGGTCTTGGTCGCTTCATCAGTTATCACAGTCGAATTTCGACTAACGATAACTACCCGTTCTGTTCATTCTTGTTCAGCGGCCAATGCCCGACGCGCGTTCCGCATTACAATTGCGCAGATCGGTCGGGTAGATCGGCAATATATCGTTTGTACTCCGTGCTGAACAGAAATTCCATTTTCTCAGGCAGCCTCGCAGCCTTCTGTCCGCCCCACAATTCCTCCAAAGCCGGGTCTCGTCGCTTTCCGGTCATCTTCAGCAACTCTCATCGAAACAATTGGTAATAAATTAATCCGATGTTTCGTACCGAAATCCATCTGAGTATATTCAACAATGCGTTGTTTTTGCCAAACTAATCTTTCATCAGGGCGCAACCGGCACTGACCTTGTTGCAAATTTTGCATTTCACACATTGTTCTAAATGCAATAAGCCGAATCGGTTACGATTCGGCTTATCATTTATTATGTAACCCGCTTCAATATCTCTATTTCACCGCTACAAATCTCTCTTTCGATTAAGCATCGCCATTTCCCACGGCGTACGGCTTACGCCGCCAACCGAATCGGCAGCGAAGTCAAGCCGCGCAAAGCCAGGTTCGTCCGCCACGTGAGCGGGCCGGGTTCAAGCGACCAGTCTGAAAATCGCAGTAATTCCTCGAATGCCATCTGCCCTTCCATTCTCGCCAGCGGCGCGCCAAAGCAGAAATGTCCGCCCCAGCCGAACGCGAGATGCCGGTTATCGGGACGCGAAATATCCAGCCGATCGGGATCCGGGAAACGTTCCGGGTCGCGATTTCCCGCGCCGAGAATGGCAAACACCGCCTGCCGTTTTTGAATTTTTTTTCCACCCAATTCCACATCGTCCGCCGCGACGCGCGCAGTGTATTGCGTCGGACTTTCATAGCGCAACAATTCCTCCACAGCCGAAGGAACCAACGATGGATTGGCGCGAAGTTTTTCCAGTTGATCGGGATTCCGCAGCAGCGCGAGAACGCCGTTGCCGATAAGATTGGTCGTCGTTTCCTGTCCTCCGACCATCGTAATGATGCAGTTCGCGATCACTTCCTCTTCGGTCAGCCGGTCGCCATTGACTTCGGCGTTTTTCAGAGAATTAACCAATCCTTCGGGCCGCAGTTTTTCCGAGCGCATCATTGAGCGAAAATACGCGCTCATGTCCTCCGTGCATTTTAAAATGCGCTGAACGTGATCGGGATTATGCTGAAAATTTCCGAGAATCTCCGCGAAATCCTGAGACCACGATTTCAATTGCCGGAAATCCTCGACGGGCACGCCTAACATTTCCGCCGTCACAATGCACGGCAACGGCTCCGCCAGTTCCGCGATGACGTCCATGCGGCCCGCCGACGCGACAGGTCGGAAAAGATTTTTCACAATTTCCCGAATGTGCGAACGCAGAACTTCGATTCGTCCGGGCGTGAACGCGGCGGAGGCAAGGCCGCGAATGCGCGTGTGGCTCGGCGGATCGAGAAACAACATTTGTTTTACCATAACCTGCGCGACGGGATTCAGCGCGGAAAGTCCCATCGCGGTGAGTTGCGCCGGCGTCGGCGTTCTCGCAGCGGAAAAATCGCGCAGCACGCGAATGACATCCTCGTATCGCGTCACCACCCAGACGCGCAGCAGCGGATCCCAATGCACCGGAGATTCGTTCCGCAATTTGTGATAAAGCGGATAAGGATTCGCCAGCACGGCCGGGTCCAGCAAACCCGCCAGACTGAGCGGCGGCTCCTGTTTTTTCGTTCGCAACCGTTCGGGAGAACTCACGCCGGAAGTTGTCATAACAGGTTCGCCTTTTCGGAATTCAGCGAACGCAACACCTCGTCTTCGCTCATTGCCTCCAGTTTGGCGCGCAGGATTCGTTCAATTTCAGCCGAGAGATCCACAACTCTCGGCGCTTCAAAAACAGTCCGCAGGGAAAGGTTAATTCCAAGGCAATCGCGCACGCGCGAAATCAACTGAATGCCTAACAAAGAGTGTCCGCCGAGCGAAAAGAAATTCGCTTCGACATCCACCATTTCAACGCCAAGGAGCGGCGCGAGAATTCCGGCAACGATTTTTTCAATTTCCGTTCGCGGCCCGTGAATCATTTGGTCGCGCAGAGTATTTTCGGCATCCGGCTCGGGCAGCGCCGCGCGATCCACTTTTCCGTTCGGCGTCAGCGGCAAAGATTTTAATGTGACGAAAACCGACGGAACCATGTAAGCCGGTAAACGCGTTGAAAGAAAATCGCGCAATTCCGAGAGCGCGGGAGGAGACGCGTTTGCGGCGACAAAATAAGCAACCAGCCGCCGGTCGTCCGGCGTGTTTTCCCGCGCAACGACAATGCTTTGGGAAATGGCAGGATGCCCGTTCATCGCGGCGATGATTTCATTTGGCTCGATACGGAAACCGCGAATTTTAATTTGTTCATCGAGCCGGCCGAGAAAGGCGAACTGGCCGTCGGGCAATTGTTCGGCGAGATCGCCGGTTTTGAAAAGCCGGTCCGAGTTGTCATTAAACGGATTTGGAATAAATCGTTCCGCAGTCAGTTCCGGGCGGTTGCGATAACCGCGCGCCACATTCGCGCCGCCGATGTAAATTTCTCCGGGTGTTCCAATCGGAACAGGATCAAGCGAATCGTCCAAAAGATAAATTTGCGTGTTGGAAATCGCCCGGCCAATCGGTGGCAAACGATTCGAATCCGGCTTTGTTGAAACCGGACCGGACGTGGCAACAACGGCGCATTCTGTCGGCCCGTAATTGTTGACAAGCAGAAAAGGCAAATCCTCCGGCGGAAAAACATGAAGCGTGTCGCCTCCAGTCAACATGATGCGCAGCGAAGTGTTCGCCGGCCAGCGCAATGCAATGAGCCGCTCCGCCATCGGTGTTGGCGCAAACGTAATCGAAATTTCATTTTTGATCAGCCACGATTGCAGCGATTCCGGTTCGCGAATGATTTCCTCGTCGGGAACGTGAAGGCTCGCGCCCGACGCGAGATACGGCCAGATTTCCCACACATCCGCGTCGAAACCGACCCGCGCAAGCTGGCTCGCGCGATCACGCGGCGTCACTTGAAACGCATTCTGATGCCATGAAATCAAATTCGATAAATTGCCGTGTGTGACTTCAACGCCTTTCGGCGTTCCGGTCGAACCCGACGTGTAAATAACGTAAGCCAAATTGTCAGAATTGATGCAACCGGACCCGTCTGCGTTTCGCGCGTCGTGGTTGCAAACACCATTACGCAAAGGACTTCGGATTCCATCTGCAATTTGCCCTGATTCGTTCAGTGCAATTACAGAACGATTATTTCCAATAGACATTTCTTTCGACGATTGTTCCGTCACCACAACGGAAACGCCCGCGTCGTCCAGCATGAAATTAAATCGCGCCTCCGGTTCGGACGGATCAATCGGTAGATACGCGCCACCGGATTTCAAAATTCCCAGCGCGCCAATCAGCATCGCGACGGAGCGTCGCAGGCGCAGAGCGACGACGGTTTCCGGACCGACACCGAGCGCGCGAAGTTCTCCCGCCAGAACGTTGGCGCGAGCATCAAGCTGGCCATAAGTCAACGAGCCGTGGCCGGAACAAACCGCGGGCGCGTCCGGATTATTTTTCGCCATTCGCTCGAATAATTCGTGCGCGCACAATTGCCGTTTAATTTTCTCTTTTTGCATTTTCGCCGCGCCATTTTCAGCGCGCGCCATGGATGGCCGGTTTTCGATAGCCAGTGTTTCGTTCATACTCTGTTTCCTTGTTCCGCTGGAACGCGTTCGAGCAACGATTCCACTTCCGCGTTTGAAAGCTCATTCAACCTGCTCAAAAGTTCTTTTGCCTGCCGCGGCGAAATTCGCCGCTGCCTGGGAATGGGATCCGCCGGGCGAATGGTTTTTCGCGTCAGGATTTTTGCGAGGCCCGAAATCGTGGGCGCCTCAAAAATTTCTCGAAGCGAAATCTCCATGCCTAACACTTTTCGCGCGCGCGAGATCATTTGCATCGCCAGCAGCGAATGCCCGCCGATTTCAAAAAAATTGTCTTCAATGCCGATTTGTTTCGACTGCAAAACGTCACGCCAGATTTCCACAAGCGATTTCTCCAACGGCGTGCGCGGCTCGACAAATTTTTGCGCCGGAAAACCCGGCGTCTCTGGTTTTGGCAACGCGTTGCGATTCACTTTTCCGTTCGGCGTCATCGGGAATTTTTCCAGTGTTACAAACCCGGATGGAACCATGTAGTCCGGCAATTTTTCTTTCAGAACTCGCCGCAGTTCGTCGGTGTTCAACAAAACGCCGTCGGCGCAAATCAGATACGCGAAAAGATTTTTTTCGCGCGCGCTGTTTTCATGCAACGCAACAAGCGCGTCACGAATTCCTGGAAATTTCCGCATTGTGGATTCGATTTCGCCGAGGTCAATTCGATGTCCGCGAAGTTTGATTTGCGAATCCGAGCGGCCCAGGCATTCGATTTTTCCATCGGCGCGATAACGCGCGATGTCGCCGGTTTTGTAAAGCCGCGCCGTTTGATTTTTGTTGAACGGATCGGAAATGAATTTTTCCGCCGTGAGTTCCGGACGATTCAAATAACCGCGCGCCAAACCTTCGCCGCCAATGTGGAGTTCGGCTGGAACTCCTATCGGCACGGGTTGCAAGCGGTCATCGAGCAGATAAATTTTCGTGTTCGCAATCGGCCGGCCAATGGAAATCGGTTCGTTGCCTTTTTCAACCTTGCACAAAGTGGACCAGATCGTCGTTTCGGTCGGGCCATACAAATTCCAGACCGACGCGCTGCGTTCGAGCAATTTGTCCGCAAGCTCGCGCGTCAGACTTTCGCCGCCGCAAAAAATTCTCAGCCGCTGATTCCCGCGCCATCCGAAGTCAACGAGAAACCGCCAGAGCGATGGCGTCGCCTGCATAACGGTTGCGCCGGAATTCGCGATCAAACTCGCGAGCCGCGTTGCGTCGGCAATTTCATCCGCGCTCGCCAAAACCAATCGCGCGCCAACACTGAGCGGAAGAAAAATTTCCAGCGCCGCAATGTCAAAGGAAATGCTTGTCACCGACAGCAGCCTGTCGTCTCGCGACAATCCGGGTTCGCGTCGCATCGAATGCAAAAAATTCACGACGGCGCGATGCGGAATCTGAACGCCTTTCGGCCAGCCGGTCGAGCCGGACGTGTAAATCACGTAAGCGAGATTTTCCGGCTTCATTTCCACGCGCGGATTTTCTTCGCGCTCCAATTCAATTTTCGGCCAGTCGGCGTCGAGCCGAATCACGCGAAGATTCGGCGATTCCAGATTTCCCAACCGCGCCTGTTCGCTTTGCCGCGTCAACAGCAGCGAAGCTCCGCTGTCTTCGAGCATGAAACGAAACCGTTCCGCCGGATAAGACAAATCCAACGGCACATAAGCGCCGCCGGCTTTTAAAACGCCGAGCAAAGCGACGATCAAATCGAGCGAGCGTTCCATTCCAATGGCAACCAGAGTTTCCGGGCCGATGCCGAGCCGAATCAGATGATGCGCCAGTCGGTTCGCGCGTTGGTTCAGATCGTGATAAGTGAGCGAATGTTTTTCAAACGTGATGGCGATTGCGTCGGGCGTTTCGCTCGCCTGCGCTTCAAACAAATCCTGAACGCATTGGTTTCGAGGAAAAACCATTTCCGTCCGATTCCATTGGACGAGCAATTGCTCACGTTCCGAACCCGTCAAAAGCGGCAAATCGCACAAACGCTGGTTCGGATTCGCGGCGATGCCTTCAAGCAATTTTTCGTAATGGCCAAGCATCCGGCGAATCGTCGTTCGCTCGAACAAATCCGTATTGAATTCCGCGCAGCAATTCAGTTCGGCTCCGCTTTTCACAATCGTGAACGTCAGATCAAATTTCGCCGTGCCGGTGTCGAGCGCAAACGGAGTGATTGCGACGCCGGGCAATTGCAGATTATCCGAAAGCTCGTCCTGAAACGCGAACATCACCTGAATGATCGGCGAATGACTCGCGCTGCGTTGCGGCTGCAATTCCTCGACGAGTTTTTCAAAAGGCATTTCCTGATGCGCAAGCGCTTCCAGCACGTTGCTTTGAACACGTCTTAAAAATTCGCTGAACGTCGGTTCGCCTTTCAGATTCGCGCGCAAAACGATCATGTTCACAAACATGCCGACCAGGTTTTCGACACTTGCGCGCGTTCGGCCCGCGACGGGCGAGCCGACGATGATATCGTCCCGCCCGATGTAGCGATGCAGCAAAGTTTGAAACGCTGCGAGCAGCGTCATGAACGGTGTAACGCCCGCGCGCTGGTTCAGCGCGTTCAGTTTTCCGCCAATCCCGGATGGAATTTTCAACCACTCGGACGCGCCGCGAAAGGTTTGCGCGGCGGGACACGGAAAATCCGTCGGCAATTCCAAAACGGCGGGCGCGCCGGCGAGTTGATGTCGCCAGAACGCGAGTTGATTTTCCAGAACTTCGCCGCGCAACCATTGTTTTTGCCAGACTGCAAAATCCGAATATTGAATCGGCAAATCGGGCAGCACGATGCGCTGATCGGAAATCGCCGCCGAGTACGCCGTCGCCAGATCATTGCAGAAAATCCGCCACGACCAATCATCCGAAGCGATGTGGTGCATGAGAACGAGAAATATCCATTCGCTTTCGCCGACCTGCGCGAGCGCGGCGCGAACCATTGAATCATTGGCGAGATCGAAAGGACGTTTCGCTTCGGCTTCGAGCGCGCGGCGCGCCTCCGTTTCGCGTTGCGATTCTGGAAAATTTCTGAAATCGAAAATGATCATCGGCACAGATTGAGGCGGACGAACGACTTGCGCCGGTTCTTCGCCGACAAAAACGGTCCGCAACGCTTCGTGACGCGACGCGACAAAATTCAGCGCGTTTTGGAGCGCGCCGGTGTTCAGCGCGCCGCTTAACTTCATCGCAATCGGCATTGTGTACAACGCGCCATTGGGATCGAGTTGATGGAAAAACCAAAGTCGTTGTTGCTCAAACGAAAGCGGCGCGGGGCCGGAATTTTTTCGTCGGGGAATGCAGTCCTCCTTCGCGCCGCGCTCTTCCGGAGCGCGACCACGCAACCATTTTGCGAGTAAAGCCTGTTTCGCGGCGGAGAGTTCGGCAGGCGCGGCAACGGCGTTATCGTTGATCGTATTCTTCATTCAGCGCGTTCCATGTTCGGGCGATGCTCGCCAAAGGAACATGATGTCGTCGCTGCTATCGTGTGCCGCTCAGGGTGCGACAGAAATAGAGTATTCTACCCAAAATGCGGGTTAAAAATGTTCTATAATGCTATAAAACCTTGAAATCTAAATCCGAGCGAATTCGCAGACATTTATCACACTCACTGCACTTGTAGTCGGAAGAACATTTGCGGTGCGTCGGCGCTAAGGTGATTTGTAAACTCGAAAGATCCTTGGCTGCCAATTATTCCGGTTGCAATCACGCTCCAAGTGTTCTGCGGCATTTGTAGATTGGTGCTGCCCAGCACATTATAAGTCAGGCCAGCTAGCCCACCCACCGCAGAAATGACCAATGATCCGTTATCTCCACGAATTGTCAAATTGAGCAGAGGTGGCGGAAAACGTACAAATCTCACAATGTTGGTTGCCGATCTATTGCCACTGACATCCATCGCACAAACACGCAGAGTATTGGTTCCAATCTGAGGATTTATCACGGTCGACCAATTACTGGTACCCGATGCCATCATCCAATCTTCGTTATT
>DASSNZ010000124.1:0-5431 GCA_035701135.1 Verrucomicrobiia bacterium | reverse complement strand
TATCGCAGGCTGGAGATTCCATGAAACCCGTCGCAATCATCGGCGCGGGGATCACGGGGCTGACCGCCGCCTTTTATCTGAAACGCAAGGGCATTCCAGTTACGGTTTATGAAGCCAGCGGACGTGTGGGCGGTGTGATTCAATCGGTGCGGCGCGATGGTTTTCTTGCGGAGTTTGGGCCAAACACGATTCTCGAAACGTCGCCGAAAATTCGGCAGCTCGTTGCGGACGCGGGTTTGGAATCGCGGCGACTTGAGACGAATCCCAAAGCGAGCGCGCGTTTTGTGGTTCGCTATAAGCGACCGATTGAAATGCCCGGTTCGCCACTGGGTTTTCTCACAACGGATTTGTTTTCACTGAAAGCGAAGCTCGCCGTTGCGCGCGAACCGTTTGTGCCGCGGCGGCGCGATGGCGTGGAGGAAAGCATCGCGCAATTTGTGGTGCGCCGGTTCAATCAGGAATTTCTGGATCACGCGATTGACGCGCTGGTGGCCGGCATTTACGCGGGCGATCCGGAAAAGCTTTCCGTCACGCACGCGTTTCCGAAACTGAAAGCGCTGGAAGACAATTACGGCTCGATGATCAAAGGCCAGATCTTCGGCGCGCGCGAACGCAAGAAGCGCGGTGACGTCGCCAAAGATCGCGCGCCGAAGTTTTCGTTCGATGAAGGTTTGCAGGTGCTTCCGGATGCCTTGCGCGAACAATTGGGCGAAGCGGTGCAACTGAATACCAGCGTCAGTCAAATCACTCAAACCGCGGACGGCTGGCGGCTTTCGTTATCGGAAGGACGAGCTACGCGAGGCCCCAATCGAAATCTCGAGGAAAAGGAAAATGGGGACGCGTGTAACTCGTCCTTCCGGGAAATGGAACATAGCGCGGTTGTTTTTTGCGGGACGGCTTATCGGCTGGCGGAGTTGCAGGTTGAGACGCTCGAATACGGGACCCTCACCCCGGCCCTCTCCCATCCGATGGGAGAGGGGGGCGGGAATTCACGTTCCGGACGATTTCTCGATCTCTCCGCGCTTTCAGAAATTCGTTATCCGCCCGTCGCGAGCGTGGTGCTCGGATTCAAACGCGAGGATGTGACGCATTCGGCGTGCGGCTTCGGCATGTTGATTCCAAAGATCGAGGGCTTCAAAATTCTCGGTACCATTTTTTCCTCGGCGCTGTTTCCAAATCGCGCGCCAGAAGGTTGCCTGACGCTCACGAGCTATATCGGGGGCGAACGTTATCCCGAGTTGGCATCGTTGCCGTCGGAAAAACTTTATGAACTGGTAATCGCGGACTTGCGCGCGTTGCTGGGCGTGCGGGGCGAACCGGTGTTCAAACATTCCGCGTTCTTCCCCAAAGCCATTCCGCAATACAACGTCGGCTACGGACGCTTCCGCGAACTGATGAACAAAGTCGAAGCTGAAGCGCCGGGATTTTTTCTCGCCGGACATTATCGCGATGGCGTTTCGCTCAGCGATTCGATTTTGTCCGGATGCAACGTGGCGGATCGAACTGCGGATTTTGTTCAGCATTTGGCGAAGTGACTGAAGACAAATTCCAAATTCCAAATTCGAGTTCCAAGTTTTCCGATTTCTCATTTCGTTTTGCATCGCTAAACTTTTTTCATGAGCAAAGCCGTTTTGCTGGTCAATTTAGGTTCGCCTGATTCGCCGTCCGTGCCGGACGTGCGCCGTTATCTGAATGAATTTCTGATGGATGGACGCGTGATTGATGTCGCGTGGCCGCTGCGCCGATTGCTTGTCGCGATCATTCTCATCAATCGTCCAAAAGCCTCCGCGCACGCGTATCAAACCATTTGGAGAAAGGAAGGTTCTCCGCTGATCGTGATCAGTGAAAATGTCAGGAAACTTCTGCAACAACGCGTCAACGTTCCGGTTGAACTCGCGATGCGATACCAGAATCCGAGCATTCCCAATGCGGTGCGAAAACTCGCGGAACGCGGCGTCACTGAGCTTTTGTTGATTCCGCTTTTTCCGCACTACGCGATGTCCAGCTATGAAAGCGCCGTCGTCCGTGTGCGCGAAGTTGCCGCGGAAATCGCGCCGCAAATGCGCATTCAGGTTCAGCCGCCTTTCTATGACGCGCCGGATTACATTCGCGCGCTGACTGGAAGCGCGGCGGAATATTTGAAACGCGATTACGATCATTTGCTGTTCAGCTTTCACGGCGTTCCCGAACGGCAGATCAAGAAATCCGATCCGACCGGATGTCATTGCCTGGCGTCGCCGGATTGCTGCGAAGTTTCCAGTCCGGCGCACGCCACGTGTTATCGCGCGCAATGTTTCAAAACCGCCGCCGCGTTCGTGAAGGCCGCGCAAATTCCGCAGGGGAAATGGTCGGTTTCATTTCAGTCGCGGCTCGGGCGCGATCCGTGGCTCAAGCCGTACACGGATTTCGAGTTGCCGCGATTCGCGCGGGAAGGAAAAAAGAAAATGCTGGTGATTTGTCCCGCGTTCGTTTCCGACTGCCTGGAAACAGTGGAGGAAATTGCCATTCGCGGACGCGATTCTTTTCTGCAGGCCGGCGGAACGGAATTCGCGCAAATCCCGTGCATGAACGAAAATCCGCTCTGGATTGACGCGTTGGAAAATATGATTTTGAAATTTGCGGGAGAAAAGAAATCCGCGTGAGCGCCGCTTAACCTGCTTGTCGAAACCGCGATTCGAGGTATTCTGTTATTTGTGAATTTCCGTTTTGCACGAAGGCATTTCCGCACCGCGACGTTCTTTTTTTTATTGTTTTCCGCAGCGTTGATTCAGGCCGCTCCGAAAACCATTCGTCTGCGCAACAAAACCATCGTCATTTCCTCCGCCGCGAAATCCGCTGCGATTTCCCAGGCGGCGAAACCGGTTTCGGGATTATTTCTCATTCAATTTACGAATTCGATTCGTCCCGAATGGCGCGCGCAATTGGAACGCGAAGGCGTGCGGTTGCTGCGGTTCGTTCCCGACGACGCGTTTGTCGCGAAATTTCAAAACGCCAATTCGGCTCAGATTCAGGCGCATCCGTTCGTGAACGGAATGGTTCCGTATCAGCCGGAATACAAAATGGATTCCGCGTTGCGACCCTTGGCCGCGCCGCGCGGCGTGGCGGTGCAATGGAATATCAGCGCGCTCATTTCTCCGGACGCGACGCCGGCGGAACTCGCGCAGACGCGTGGTTTGTTGCGGCGCGTGGACAAGGAAAGCGCGTTGCGATTCGGACATATTTTGCAAGGCGCGGCGACTTCGGCCCAATTGACCGCGCTCGCGGAATCGCCGTCCGTGCTGTGGATTGAGCCGGCTCCGAAAATGAAATTATTCGATGAGATCGGATCGAAAATTGTCGGCGGTGACGACGGCCAAGCGGGAACTCCGACATTGACGCAGCAACTCGGCTTTGACGGAAGCGGTGTGAAAGTCGCCGTCGCTGACAGCGGTTTAATGGAGGGCAACGCCGAGACGATGCATCCCGATCTTGCCGGACGCGTGGATGATTTTCTGTTTTACGGCGGACTGACGGACGCAGCGGATGAACACAGTCACGGAACGCACGTCGCCGGAATTATTGCCGGAAACGCGGCGACGGGTGAAACGGATGAAAATGGTTTTCTTTACGGCCTCGGCGTTGCGCCCGGTTCGCATCTGATCGTGCAACGCATTTTTGACGGCGAGGGAAATTACAACGCGCCGCCGAGTTTTGAAGTGTTGACGCACGACGCGGTTCGCGATGGCGCGGACATCGGATCGAACAGTTGGGGAGATGACACGCAAGGACGTTACGATTTGAGCGCGGAGGAATTTGATGGTTTGGTGCGCGACGCGGACGATGGGACGCCGGGCGACCAGCCTTACATTCTGGAATTTTCCGCCGGAAACGCCGGCCCTGGCGCGCAAACCATCGGAAGTCCCGCCGTCGCTAAAAACGTAATCGCGACCGGCGCGGTGGAAAATGACCGGTTCGATTTATACATTTACGACAGCGGCGAAGATACGATGGCGGATTTTTCCAGTCGCGGCCCGTGCGAGGACGGACGCATTAAACCCGATCTCGTTGCGCCTGGAACGTGGATCGCGTCGCTGCGTTCGTCGCTGGCCAACGACGACAACGCGTGGCTGCCGATTTCCCAAAATTACATGTATCAGGGCGGCACGAGCCAGGCAGGCCCGCACGTGTCCGGCGCGGCGGCGGTTTTCGTTCAGTATTATCGGGAAGCCGTCACGAACGTGACGCCTTCGCCCGCGCTGGTGAAAGCGGCATTGATTAATTCCGCCGTGGCATTGGATCCTTCCGGCGGCACGGCGGCGGCTCCCAACAACGACGAAGGCTGGGGCAGGGCGGACCTGTCGCAAATTATCGGATCGCCGCGCCATTACGAATTTCTCGACCAATCCGTTTTGCTGACGAACGATGAAACGTTCGAGACGAACGTACTCGTCGCGAGTTCCGACGAGCCGCTGAAAATCACGCTCGCGTACACCGACGTTCCCGGGTTTCCCGCCGTGATTCCCGCGCTCGTCAATGATCTGGATCTCGAGGTTATCGCGCCGGACGGAAAAATTTATCACGGCAATCAATTTGAAAACGGCGAATCCGTTCCCGGAGCGGCGGCGTTTGATAATATCAACAACGTTGAAGCCGTGCATCTCGCCGAACCGATTCCGGGCGAATATTTCGTTCGCATTCACGCGCGGAATGTGCCGGAGGACGCGCGGCGCGACACGGCGGCGATTGACCAGGATTTCGCGCTGGTTGCTTCCGCGGATATTCCGGAGCCGGGCGTCGGGATTTTATTTTTCGACAAGAAATCCTATTCCGCGCCGTCGGTGATGAATCTCAAATTGATTGATCTGGATCTCGCGGGGCAATCGTTTGTGAACGTGGTGGTGCACAGCTCGACGGAATCGGGCGGCGAAATTCTAACTCTCAACGCCGTAGGTTCCGGCGGAATTTTCAGCGGAAGCATTCCGGTTGTGACCGGAAATCCGGTTTCGGATGGACAACTTGAAGTTTCTCACGGCGACACCATTCAAGCGAGTTATCAGGACGCGTCGCCGGTCGGAACGCGGGAAGCGACGGCGCGCGCGGATCTTGTTCCGCCGATCATCACGAACGTTTCGGCAACGAATCGTTTCGGGCGGACGTTCATTTCCTGGCAAACCGATGAACCGGCGGATTCGGTTGTTCGTTTTGGAACGAATTCAATTCTTTCGATGGCGGAGACCAATTCCATTCTGACCGTGTCGCATGAAGTGGCGTTGGGAAATTTAAGCGCGGGCGTTCCCTATCAATTTATTATTGTGTCCGCGGACGACGCGGGAAACGCGAGCACGAACGACAATTCCGGCGCGCGTTTTGTTTTTACGCCGGTTCTCGCGGGAAGCATTCTGCTGGTGGATTCGTACACGGATCCATTTTTTCCAGTTCCGCCGCTTTCCGG
>DASSNZ010000123.1:0-3095 GCA_035701135.1 Verrucomicrobiia bacterium | reverse complement strand
CCGGCGGGAACGAGTTTCAATGTCGCGGTTTACGATTATGCCGCTTCCGGAAATTCAATTGTATATTCGCGAATCCCCGCGACGTTGAAATTCGCAACGGCGAATCCACCGTCCGTTCCGGCCACAAATATCGTTGTGGATCCCGCCGGTCCGGCGCTTACGAATTTCACGGGACTGGCGGAATGGAATGGCAACGGAAGCTTCGATGGCTGGACGACGGCCCAGATTTCAAATGCATCGGTTTCCGGCGGCGTTTTGAGCGGAATCGCCAACGGAAGTTCGCCGAGCCTTGCGCATTTAAATTTTTCCGGCGGGCCGGATCTGGATCTCGGTTACAACGACCAGATCGAATTGCGCGCGCAGGTTCCTCCGGATTTTGCCGGCGACATTCTCATCTATTACGGTGTCACGAATACGCCGGGCATCAGTGGTTCGCGGGTCATTACGATTCCCAATGCGAGCATTCCCAAAGACGGCGCGTTTCACGTTTATCGAATTGACGTGGGACTGGAAATTCTTTGGCGCGGCGATTTGCGCGACTTGGAATTGATGCCGCTTGGAACTTCTGCAGTCGCAGGCCAGGCGTTCGCGATTGATTACCTGCGCGTCGGCGATCTCGCGGGCGATATTTATTATCCGCGTTACAGCGTCAATTGTCCGGCGCCCGGAGCGAATGACACGCAAAACAACCAGCCGGTGATGGATATGGAATCCAAGCATTTCCGGATCATCTGGGATGCGACCGTGGCCGCGAATTCTTTCTGGCGCCCGAACATGCCTCACGGGACGTTGCGCAACCTTGAGGAAATCTGGCAGTTTTACATCAAGCGTTTGGGTTATCGCGAACCGAGCCAGTCGTGGAATCCGGCCAGTCGCGATGGAAAAAAATACAAGGTCAATCTCACGACATTTTACGGCGGCTATTTTTCCGGCGGCGACGCCAACAATTTTGGATGGCTGAACATCACGCCGGATGGATTGCGGGTGGATCCGCCCACGTGGGTTCCGCCGCATGAATTCGGCCACGTCTGCCAGATGCACCAGCATGACGGCGGACAAAATGTGGATGGCCAATTCTGGGAAGGCCACGCCAATTACGTTCGCGAACGCTGGATTGATTTTTACGGCCCGAAACTTCCCGGATGGACGGATGCGCAAAGCGGATTGGACCCGAACTATTCCTACCTGTCGCATTTATGGATTGGCCATGGCCGCGATTATTATTTGTGCTGGCCAATCTTTTTATATTTCGACGAAAACCCGGACGGATTGCCCGATCTCGACGAAGGATTCACGGCGAAAATCTGGCAGACCGAACCCGCCGGACAATATTTCTGGAGTACCGCGCAAAATCTGATGCCGCATGTTTCGTTGCAGGACGTCATCGGCTACATGGCGCGGCGGAATGTAATGTGGGATTACTCGCATCGCGCGGCGTTGCAGGCTGCGGAAAACAGCGGCGATGCCGAAATGCGGCAACGCTGGGTCTATGGCGAACTGCGTCAACGGCCGGATGACCCGAGCTGGTGGCAGACGCCGATGGAATTCGCGCCACAACAGACCGGATATAAAATTCATCAACTCATTCCACAGGGAACCGGCGCCGGCCGGGTTGTCACCGTGAATTTCCATGGCCTGCCTTACACAAACGGCGTTCGCCATGCCGATTGGCGCGCGAGCTTCGTGGTGGTTTCGGACAACGGCGCGGTGCGCTATTCCAGCCTGTGGAATTCAGGAACCAATTCCGTCACGCTCGCCGCGAACGAAAACACGCTTTATCTCGTGGTCGCCGGAACGCCTAACATATTTCTTTCCGAATCCATTGACGACCTTGCGCAGCCGTATCAGTCCGCGCCATCCAAAGTTCGTTTTCCGTATGAAATCCAGGTGACCGGCGCGACGCCGAAAGAAACCTCCGCCGGAAGCACCGCCGGCCTCGTGCAACATCCCAATGGCGGCGGCTGGAAATCGCCGGGCGCAATCGTGGACAGCACCGCTTACATCGGCCCGAACGCGCGCGTGCTGGGAAACGCGCAGGTCAGGAACAACGCGCGCATCGAAGATTTCGCGATTGTCGAAGGCTCGGCGCAGGTGCTCGACAACGCCGTCGTGAGCGGACACGCGCTGGTGCGGAACAGTGCAATCGTTCGCGACAACGCGAAAGTGCGGGATTACGCGATGATCATTGACAACTCCGTCGTTCGTGGCAACGCGCGCGTTCTCGAACACGGCATGTTGACCGCCGGTTCCGCCGCGCAGGATTGGGCGACGATCAAAGGTTCGGCTTCAGCCTGGAGAGATAATGGAGTTGACCCGAACCAGTTTGCGGGAGGCGACGCGGTTTTGGATGGCGATTTTTCCACCGCGCGAACAGTGACGAACGGATTTCAATTTGGATTCCGGGAATACGATCCGGGTCCGTTGGATTGGATCAATAGCCGCACGGCTCCGCGAAGACTGTACGCGGATTATGAATTTCCGAGCGCCCACGCGTCGCTTGCGAAAGATTTTTACGGCGTCACCGATGGTTACCTGGAAGGAAATCCCGAATGGACCAGTTCCGATGGGAAACGCTCCGGATTTCTGAATTTCAACGGCGCGAATCAATATGTGATTCTGGATCGTTCGTTGTCGGATTTGCGCGAAATTTCCATAACTGCGTGGGTGAAATGGTCGGGCGGCGCGCCGAACCAGCCGGTATTTTACTTTGGTTCCGCCACGAACCATTGCCTGTTCTTCACGCCGAGCGACGGCGCGGGCCGCGCGAAATTTGTCATTCGTCACGGTGCCGTTGAACAGGATTTGACCGCTTCGGCCGCGTTGATCGCCAATGTTTGGGCGCATATTGCCGTAACGCTGTCGAATGCTGCAGTTGGCCGGCTTTATATCAACGGCATTCTTCAACAGGAAGGAAGCATCACGATCACGCCCGATGAACTGAACGCGCCAAATGTGAATACGGCCGCGCAATATAATTTCCTGGCGCGCGGAGCCGATAATTCCCAGCCGTTTTTCAACGGCGCGATTGATGGGTTTCGCGTTTATACCGGTCCGCTGACCGATGCGGAAATCGGCACGATGCAAAATCCTAACAA
>DASSNZ010000122.1:0-18194 GCA_035701135.1 Verrucomicrobiia bacterium | reverse complement strand
GATCAGCATCTTTCAGGTTTTATTGAACGAAAAACTCCTTGCGATCCGCCGGGTTCAGGAAAATCAGTTCAGCCTGATCCGGGCCCTGATGAATCAAAGCAACAGGTTTGTTTCCGAGCAACGCAAGCAATTCCTGATCGTTGATTTCCGTGTAATCGCGCCCGGACGCTTCGGTTTCAATCCAGGCAAATCCCGATTCGGAAGAAGTGACAATTCGGACCGAATTCGGCTGCGTGACGACGATTTGCGCGGGGTTCAGCGGATGCGAGCGAACAATCGTCGGCGTCGTATCGCGCGGTTCCGAAAGCTTGTTTGCAACAGGCGTCGGCCTGTTAAGTTTCAAGGCAAAAACAGCGATTGCCAGAATCACGGCAAGCGAGCCGATTGTCCTAGTCGCTTGCCGGATTCGCTTTCGCCGGGACGCTACGCGAAGCGTTTTGTCGAGCACCGCAGCGCGAAATTCCGCCGTTGCGGTTTCGCCTAACACATCGTCCGATAAATCTTCAGTTATTCGTTTCATTTCGCATCGGTGGAACAGGGGAATCGCCCTGCCCTGCCCTTTGGTTCAGGTTTCGCGTTTCAGCCTTTCGAGAATCGCGGTTTTCAATTTTTGCCGCGCGCGCGACAGGCGCGATTCCATGGCTTTTTCCGTTATCTGCCGCTCGTCGGCGATGTCGCGCACGAGTTCACTTTCAAAATATTTTCGTTGCAACAATTCCCGGTCTTCATCGGGCAATCGCGCCATTTCCTCGGTCAACAATTCCGAAAAATGCTCGCCGGCATCGGGCGTCGTGAAATCCGTTTCCACCGGGCGTTGTTGAAAAAATCGGGCGAGCAGATTCCGATGGCGATTTTGCTTTCGGATTTCATCCACAAAACAACTGCGCGCCAGAACCGTGAGCCAATTCCAGAACGCCGATTCGGATTCAAAACGCCGCACGTGCCGGGCGGCGCGCACAAACGCGAGTTGCAATGCTTCCCGCGCGATTTCCTCGCGTCCATTCGAGACGACGAGCAAATAACGCAGCACTCGGTTGAAGTAGAGCTTGTGGAATTCATGAAACGCGGATTCCTCGCCGCGCGCCATTCGCGCGGTCAACGCCGGAATGTCTGGCGATTGCTCCTGTTCCGACGCCATGTTCGCGATGGTTTCGATTGGCGATTTTCCAATGGCCGGAACGTTGTTCATTCCGGGAAACAATTCAATAAAAGACGGCCGGCGGAAACATTATTTGGCTTTTGGTTTTTCCGCATTCGATTCGTTTGCGGGTTTATCTTTGGGAATGGCTAAATGACCCAGCGCTTCCTGAATCAAATTCAACTGACCTTCTTCGCCAACCGCAATCAGCAGCCTAGTGTCTTTATGATAGCTGATGTTTGGCGTGTTGGTTTCGCCTAACATTTTCCAGGCGGTTTCAACTGCGGTCGTAATATCGTCCACTTTGTAACCGGCGTCGAGGTAAGGAGCCAGTTCGTAAAACCGGCACATTTTAGCAGGCTTTGGGGGTGTTGGCGGTTTTTGCACAAAGAAATACCAAATGGAGTTTTCATCAGGCCGGTTTTCCGTTTTAAAACCATAAGCTGTTTGAAAGTAACTGGTCATATAGTCCTCAGTTTTTCGGGAGGCAGCCTCCAACGCGATAAATAATTCCGGTGCCGTCACGTTTTTAACAAAAAGTGGAGGCAATTTCAAATTCGCAGCATCGGTAGGAATAATCGCGTTCAACGGTTTTCCGGACGCCTTTTCTATTGCCTTCACCAAATCCTTGGGAGTGCCGCCGGGAAAATCCAGATCAAATCGCGGCAGTGCATTCGTCGAAGAATCTGTGGTTGATGAGCTTCGTGGCGGAATATGGCGGACATTCTGTCCATAAGAAACGAACATTCCACAAGCCAGGAAAACGGGAATCAGATATTTTTTCATAAGTTAATTGGTATCCATTCAGATAAACGCCGCTCGTTCCGAAATCCTTCAAAATTTTTCAGGTAACAATAATGAAGTCGAAAAACAGAAGAAAACAAAGGAAGCAAAGAAAGCATTGATAAAATGGCTCTTTTGTTTCCGAAATTTTTTACCGTGATGCCGGCTTCAAATTGTAAGTTCAACAGAGTCTTCCTCCAGTTTCCTCTCAACTCTTTGTTTGCTTCTGTTCCAATTAATTCGTTCCAGTGTGTCGGAAATGTGTGAAACGATTTCCGGCGAACCGCTGAAAACCATACGCCAACCGCGCCCTCCCCTGCTCCGTTATATTGGACCGCAATTATGATTTCGAAATCACGGCTTTGAAATACGGTAAAAGCGGTTTTTCAAACTCGCGGCCTGGGAATCGGAGAATTGATAAATTCCGGGCGAAACTTCAATCACCGGCCCGAGCGAAGTCCATTCGTCGAACGGTTTTGAAATGTTTGTCGTGCTCCAAACGGTGAATGTCTGGCCCGCCGTCGCGGTGAAATTGAATTCAAACGCGCCGCCGGTAAATGTCGGTGAAGGAACCAGAACAATGGAAGGAGAAGTTCCGCCGCCGGCGTTCGGATCAAACAATTCCGCCGTGATGCCGATGTCGCCTGTCCATTCCTCGCTGTTGCCTCCGGCCACAAGCACTTTTCCGTTGGGTAATCGCACGGCCTGTTGCTGCGCGCGTATGCTGGTCATCGGTCCAAAGGTGTTTGTCCACGTGTCCGTGGCTGGATCGTAAATTTCCGCGCTCGCGCTTTTTGCGGGGTTGTTGCCGCCGGCGCCCGCCAACAGAATTCGTCCGTCGGTCAAAAGCGTGGCCGTGCCGGGCGAGAAGGTATTTGTAGTTGACGACGTGGCCGTCCACGAGTTTTCAGCAGGGTCGTATATGTCCGCCCGAAGCGCTGCCGAATAGAAATCCGCTACAAACACTTTTCCATTGGGAAGCACTGCGGCGACAGGGTGATTGCGCGGAGCATTCATGTCGTGCGCCAGAGTCCACCCGCCCGTTCCCGGGTCGTAAATTTCCGCGCTGGAAGAACTGGTCCCGTTGCCTACGCCGCCGCTGACGAGCACTTTGCCGTCATTCAGCAAAACCGCCGAATGAAACCAGCGCGGCGAATTCATCGAGCCGGTGACGGTCCAGGTTCCGGTGGCTGGGTCGTATAATTCCGCGCTGGGAACAGTCGTGCCACCGCCGGCCACGAGCACTTTTCCATTTTTCAACAACGTGGCGGTGTGACGTTCGCGCGAAAAATGCATTTCGTTGGTTGCGGCCCATTGGCCCGTCACAGGATTGTAAAGTTCGACGCTGCCCTGCACGTCGCCATTTTCATTTTCGCCGCCGGCAACCAAAACTTCCCCGTCGGCCAGCAGCGTTGCCGTGTGAAACTCGCGCGCGCTGGTCATATCGCCGGTTGGCGTCCATTGGCCCGTTGCGGGGTGATACAACTCCGCGCCGGCTTTTACGCCGCTGGTGCCGCTGCCTCCCGCGATGAGAACATCCCCGTTCGTCAGCAACGTCAGGGTAAAGCCGGTAAGTCGCGGGATATTTAAGGAACCGGTGCCTTTCCACGCCGTATCGGGATTGTACAATTGAGCGCTCGGCGCATCAATGAGGCCGCCAAAGCTGCCAAGACTGTTACCGGCGAGCAGTACTTGGCCGTTTCCCAGCAAAGTGAGCGTGTTCCCGCCGAGCGCGCTGCTTCCAAGGATTGACCCCGCAACTGACCATTCGCCAGTATCCGGGTTGTAGATTTGCGCCGGATTGTAGCCAGACACGCCAATTCCGCCGCCGGCCACAAGCACTTCGCCGTCCGGCAACAGCACCGCGGGAATATGCTCATCCGCCCCGAAGAACATTGAACCTGTTTCCGTCCATGTGCCGCTGACGGGATCATACAATTCCGCGCTGGTGGCAGTTTCGAGTATTGAACTGGATGTTGCAGTCCCTCCTTCGACCAGAACTTTTCCACTGTTGAGCAAAGTCGCGGAGTGCTCGAAACGATTTGTGGTCATGCTGCCGGTGGCCGTCCATGCGCCAGTGTTCGGATTGTAAAGTTCCGCGGTCGCGGTAGGTTGCAAATTGAATCCAACCGACACCTCTCCGCCCGCGACGAGAACCATGCCGTTGGTCAAAACGGTTGCGGTATGCTCCTGGCGGTTTGTGGTCATTGTTCCAGTGAGAGTCCACGTGCCGGCGGCGGGATCGTAGAGTTCGCAGCGGCCGCTCAAATCATAAGTTCCGCCGGCGACCAGCACTTTGCCGTTGGGCAAAAGCGACGCGGTGTGCTGTCTTCGCGCCACAATCATTCCAGCGGTAGGCGTCCAGACGCCCGTGGCCGGATCGTACACTTCGGCGTTGGTCAACGTGGTGAAAAACGGCGGCGGGGCGAGGAAGTTCGTGCCCGTTCCTCCGGCAACCAGCACTTTTCCGTCCGGCAACAGCGTGGCTGTGTGGTTCAGGCGAGGCGTGTTCATGGAGCCGGTTGCCGTCCATTGCCCCGTCGTTGGATCGTACAACTCGGCAGCGTTTATTGTTTGAAACGTGCTGGTATTGCGCCCGCCAGCGATGAGCACCATGCCGTTGGTCAGGAGCGTGGCTGTCGCGCCGGAGCGCGGAACAACCATTTCGCCGGTATGAAAAAATGCACCGGCGCGAACGCTTTTTATCTGAAATAAAGAGAATGCAAGAACCGTTAAGAATAGAATTTTGGATTTCATGTCGCCGTTGAACTGCCAATGCCCTTCCAATTACCGTCGAGGGAATGGCAACGACTTTATCGCTCATCGGAATTCGCGCAAGCGTAAAATCCAAAACTTTTTGCGCCGGCCTCAAAGCCCTCCAAACCGCCGATGCCGCCGCGTGTATTCCTCCAGCGCTTCATAAAATTGCGGCTTGCGGAAATCCGGCCAGAGCGTTTGCGTGACGACCAGTTCCGTGTAGGAAATCTGCCAGAGCAAAAAATTGCTGACACGCATTTCGCCGCTCGTGCGAATGAGCAGATCGGGATCGGGAATGTTCCTTGTCCAGAGATTTTCAGAAATGACTTTTTCGTTGATGTCCGCCGGATCGAGTTTCCCCTGCTTGGCTTTCTCGGCAATTTTGCGAACTGCTTCGACGATTTCAATTCGGCTGCCGTAACTCAATGCCATTACGAGCGTGAGGCCGTTATTTTTTGAAAGTGTGGCGATGGATTTTTTCAGATGTTCCTGCACATTTTCCGGCAGGCGATAAATCTGGCCGATGACTTCGAGTTTGACGTTGTTTTTGTTGAGTTCCGGCGTTTCGGTTTTCAGATAATGAACGAGATATTTCATCAGCGCGTCCACTTCGTCCTTGGGCCGATTCCAATTCTCCGCTGAAAATGCGTAGAGCGTAAGATAATTGATTCCAAGTTCACCCGCGGCTCGAATAATGTCGCGCGCCGATTCCGCTCCCTGGCGATGCCCTTCGATTCTTGGCAAATGCCGCTGCCGCGCCCAACGGCCATTGCCATCCATGATGACCGCAACGTGCTGCGGCAAGGATGCTTTCGCTTCGGCGCTCAGATGGGGCGTGGCACTCACGACGACAGACTAAGCGGATTCAGTGGATTCAAAAATAAAAATCGGCGGCAATTTACGCCGATCTCACTTCTGATTTTTAATTTGTGCAATCACCACGTCAACTGCCGGAAGAAACGCCGCCATGCACCGTTTTTTCTGCGCCATGCGGAGAAAAAGCAACACGGCGGCGAAAATAATTCCAAAGCCGTAAAGGCAAATTCCAAAAATGCTGATCGCCAGCGCAATGGTGAATGCCGTGGACATTTTTGGAATCGCGAGACCCCTGATCGCGGCGTCGAATTTCACCAGGCTGCCGGTGTTGTGATTGTAAGCCGCGATATATTGACCGCGCTCATTGCCTTTGATAATTCCCCACGCGACGCTGATGCGATGTCCCTTTCGCAAAGCCAAACCCGAATTGACCAATTCGACGGCCATTTCCTGGCCATCCTCACCGCGAAGGAAAAATTGATCGTGCGTCGCCGTGCTCGACGAAATCGTGACCGGATTTATCTGACCCGAACCGACGTTGTAATTTCCGCCGCTGCCGGACACGTGGGTGCTTGACCATTTCTTTTCATCAATGACCTCTCCCTGAAAAGCGTACAGATCAATGACACGATTGCCGACCGCAACGCTTTGAATAAGTGCCATAAATTTTATGGTTTAACCGACACTTGATTGTGGCAGACATTGCCCGAAGGATTGCCAAAGTCAATCTACAAACCTGTCGCAATCGGCTCAGCGGAACGACGCGATGAAAAACGATTTCCAACAGTTGGAAAGGAATGGATCAGCGGAAAACGAAACGCGAGCCATCGCAAGGTGCGCGCGATTTGTTTTGTAATTTGATTTGGCTGTTGATTTGAGTGCTGGCAGAAAAATTATTCCGAAAACTAAACACGGCATCCGCTCATTTTTCTTATTCGCGAACGGATTTCAGATTGATGCGAACGGGTTTCTCAGCGTCGGCAACAAGTTTTCCGTCACGAACAAATAATTCAGCCACGTTAATGGCAGTCGTGCGCTCATCGCGCGGATGATTCGGACCGTTAAAATAGAACCACCATGCGCGGTCGCCGCTCACGACCACGTCTCCGTGATTTCCGAACAATGCTTCGCGCTGCAATTTCCAGTTCGCGGCATCCTCCGAACTCCACACGCGCATTCCGTTGCGCCAGCAATCCGCGATGAGCCAGTATTTATTTTTCCAGTGAAAAACCTTTGGGCCTTCACCGCTGAAATCCGTCACCGCGTTTCCTTTCGGCTCCCAGTGAATCAAATCCGCGCTGTCGGCGTAGGAAAGCGGCTTGCGATTTCGTTCGTCCTTGTACCACATGCGCCAATTCCCATCCGGCAATTGCATCACGCACGGATCAATCACCTTGTCGGATTTCAAATCCACGCGTCCGATTGTTTTCCATTTGATTCCATCGTCGCTCGTGAGATGAACAATTTCCCGCGGATGATTCCAATCATTGAAAATGCCCGGCACGAATGTGAGAAACATGTGATACCTGCCGTCCACCCAAATCACTTCCGGCGCCCAATAGGTGAAATCATTCGGATGCGTGTCTTTTCCGTAATTGATTTCCGCCGTCCCTCGATAGGTCCAGGTCGCGCCTCCGTCGGACGACTCGGCCATTCCGATGTTCGAGCCATGAACCCAGGTGACGCCAGGCGTGTTGGTCGCGGTCGCGCGCCGTTGCGTGTAATACATGAACCATTTATTTTGCTCCGCGTTGAAGCAAAGAACCGGATCGGTCGGCGCGTCAAAAACCGGATCACGAAAAAGCGGACGCGGTGCAAGTTTTCCGGATTGCATTCGCGCCCGGCCCGGCGTTCCGGCTTCGGACGCTTTTGGCATTCGGTCTGTCGGGGGAATTTTTCCGCTATGAATCTCCAGCAGGCGCTCGTGCGTTTTTTTCGCGGCGGCCACCATTTCGGGATACGGCTGGTCCGTCACGTCAATGAAACCGATGTTGTAATTTTCGCCGTCGTTTCTTCCGCTCACCGGCTGGTCCAGCCATTGAAACCAATGCGCTCCGACCACCGCGGGATGCGCGGCGCATTGCTCGACGTAATAGCGGTAACCGGCCGCACGCTCGTCCTGATTCATCGCCTGCACCAATCCTTCCGCCAGGCCGCGATCCGGCGCGCCAATGTGAAATTCGCCAATCAGAATGGGCCGGTTCACAAGCGAATAAATCCGATCCAACGTTCCGCGCGACGGCGCGTAGCTGTAAATATTAACGCTGAAAACATCAAATCCACGCGCGATTTTCAACACGTCGTCACTCGGGCTGCCGCCAAACCGAATGCCCAGATTCAAATGATTCGGATCGTGCCGGCGCGTTGCGGCGTTGATCGTGCTCACGTAGATTTGAAACGCTGAAAAAACAAATTCCTTTCGCCTCGCGGGCGAATCGCCATCCGCCAAAAACGTTTTCAATCTTTTTTGAATTTCACTTTCCGGGCCGGAAAGAATCGCGTCGCACAACGAACTTTCGCGTCCGGGCCACGACGGTTCGTTGCCAATAAAATAACCCAGGAGAAATGGATCGTTTTTTCGCGGTTCAAGCTGCGCGGCGGCCGCTTCATCCACGCTACGCGCAAAATCCTCCGCGTACACATCCGGCAATCCCATGATGGAATTTCCAATCTGCCATCCGCGCAACATCAGCGCGTACGGCACGCGCGGCTCGAATTCGTTGGTCGCGCCCCAGTTGTGCATCGTGTTGAATCCCCACGCGGTCATGCGGCGCGTGGTCAGGTCCGCCCATTTCTCGCGCCAGTTTTCGCCAAAACGGCGCTGCAAATTCCACGTGTAAAACGAGCCTGCCGACCGTCCAAATCTTCCGCCGGGAACGAGGTTTGCCGGAGGCAATTCCGCGAATAAATCCTCGCGTCCTCTCACGCGCGTTCCCGAAAACACTCCGACGCCGTTGACGCCGCTGGAGAAAAACCAGTGACCATCCGGATCCACGAACCACCAGCGGCCGTTTTCCTTTTCGACGCGAAAAAATCCCGTGGCTTTTGCGCTCGTATTCAGAAAGCCGCCGTAGGAATCGCGATTCGTCAAAGGCGTTTCGCTGAACGCGGTTTTTTCAGCCGCCCAATCGCGTTTTAAATCTTCGAGCGAATGCGCTTTTCCCGGCCATTCCGCGTGCGTGTATTGGCCGAATTCATCCACGAGCGGTTTGCCATCCAAAACTTCGTCGCCGGGATCGTTTGTCGCGAGTGTGACCGACCGGATTTCAAACGTCGGCGAGCCGACCGGATAATTCATTTTGACGCTGATGCCGGAAACATTTGTAAGCGGGCCGTATCCGCCGGAATTAATATTGATCCAATAGGATTTGCGCGGCTGATTGAACGTCGCGGCGAGATCAAAACCCGCTCCGGCAGGATGACGGAAAAAGCGAAGCGGAATCGCGGCGCGCACCCAGACGCCCGCGAAAGGGCCGATTCGCTTGGCGTAATTTCCATGTGTCGTTTGCAGTCCAAGGTCGAATCGCTGCGAGGACGACGCTTTGAATTCCAGCACCAGAAAATTGTAAGGCGACCAGTCGGACGGAAGGTTGGTGTTCAATTCCGACAACGGCCAGATATGTTCATACGCCGTTCCCGTGAACGTCACTTTTTCCGGCAGCGCGCCTCGCGATGAAAACACTATCAACGGCGCGAGAGCAAAAATTAGCAGTGCGAATTTTTTCATGGAATTTTCAGTTACGCCGAACCCGACTTTTACTATGGGAATTCGGTGTCTCGCGAAGCTTGCGATGCAATGGGAAAAAATTAAAGCAAAATGCTTTTTGCTCCCGGCCAAATATGGTATCGCAAAAGCGCGCGCTGAAAAAAATTATGAAAATGAGAATGCTGTTGCTGTCGCTCCTCTTGGGATTTTCGATTTCGCTGGCCCGGGCCGATTCGTTGCATCTGCCGCCGATTGCAAAAGGGCCGTTCACGGCGGATTGGAATTCCCTGACGAATTATCAGACGCCGGAATGGTTTCGCGATGCGAAATTCGGGATCTGGGCGCATTGGGGGCCTCAATGCGAGCCGGAACATGGCGATTGGTATGCGCGGAACATGTACATCCAGGGCAGCGGCGATTACAAATCGCATCTGGCCGAATATGGGCATCCTTCGACCAACGGTTTCAAGGATGTGATTCATCAATGGAAAGCGGCGAATTTCAATCCCGACAAGCTGCTGAAATTTTACAAAGCCAACGGCGCGAAATATTTCATGGCGCTGGCCGTGCATCACGACAATTTCGACAATTGGAATTCCAAATACCAGCCGTGGAATTCCGTCAATGTCGGTCCGCATAAAGATTTGATCGGCGGCTGGGCGGCCGCGGCGCGCAAAAATGGATTGCGTTTTGCGGTCAGTGTTCATGCCTCGCACGCCTGGTCCTGGTACGAGGTGGCGCAGGGCGCGGACAGGAGCGGTCCGTTTGCCGGCGTGCCTTACGACGGGAAATTGACGAAAGCCGACGGCAAAGGGCTTTGGTGGGACGGCCTCGATCCGCAGGATTTGTACGCGCAAAATCATGTTCCCGGCAAAAAACTGGTCTGGGACTGGAATCCCGCGCAAGGCTCCAGCGTGCCGGACGCGGCTTACATGGAAAAATTTTTCAAACGCGTTCAGCAACTTTGGGATGATTACAATCCCGACATGATTTATTTCGACGACGACGTGCTGCCGCTTCACGGAGTCACTGACGAAATCGGACTGAACCTGCTCGCGCATTTTTACAATACCAGCATCCGCCGACATTACGGAAAAAATGAGGCGGTGGTCACGGACAAACATCTGAATGAAATGGAACGCCACGCGCAGGTTTACGACATCGAACGCGGCAAAGCCGAAGGCATTTTGCCCCGGCCCTGGCAAACCGATACCTGCATTGGTTCGTGGCATTATGACCGCGCGATTTTTGAGCAGCATCGCTACAAAACCGCCGCGATGATCATTCCCATGCTCGCCGACATCGTAAGCAAAAACGGCAATCTGATGTTGAGCGTTCCACTGCAGCGCGACGGCACGCCGGATTCCGATGAAATCCAGATCGTGAAAGAAATTGGCGCGTGGCTGAAAATCAACGGCAAGGCGATTTACTCGACGCGGCCCTGGAAAATTTACGGCGAAGGTCCTTCCACAACCGCCGCCGAAAAAGGGCGTTTCGATGGCCAGAGCGATTTTCAGAAAAAACCGTTCACGGCGGAAGACATCCGGTTCACGCAATCCAAAAATGGCAAAACGCTTTACGCGATTGTGCTGGCGATTCCCGCCGACGGCAAAATCACCGTCAAATCGCTCGCGACCGATTCTTCCCGTTGGCCGGAAAAAATCGGAACGGTCCGGCTGCTCGGCGGCGGCAAATTGAAATTCACGCGCGACGAATCCGGATTGCATGTCAGTCTGCCGTCGAATTTTCCGGGAGAAATCGCGCTTGCCCTTGCCATCAGCCGTTGAAAAGCGCTCAACGTGAATTTTTACGAAGAAGAAAAAGAAAGTAATTCGCGGAAACTGGTGAAATCGTGTCTGAGAAAATCCGGGTAATTACCGGTCACGCTTCAACAGAAATTCCGCCAATGCTTCCAGCGCCACGGCGCGGCCTTTGAAAATTTTCAACGCGTCGAACGCTTTATTCGTCAGTTGTTCCGCGATTTTCCGCGATTTTTCCAATCCGACAATGGACGGATAAGTCGCCTTTTGCGCTTTCGTATCTTTGCCCGCGGTTTTCCCAAGATGCTCGCTGGTTTGCGTCACGTCGAGAATGTCATCAATCACCTGAAACGCGAGGCCGACGTGATAACCAAAATCCGTCAGCGCCTTGAGTTGCGCGGGCGAGCAATTCGCGCTCATGCCGCCGAGTCGCGCCGAGCAGCAGAGCAGCGCGGAAGTTTTGCGCTCGTGAATATAGCGAAGTTGCGCCGCGGAGGTTTTCTTCCCCTCGCCTTCCAGATCGGCGACCTGCCCGGCGATGAGTTGCAGCGAACCGGAGGCGCGCGCGAGTTCGAGAATAATTTCCTGATGCGTGTAGCGCGGAAATTTTTTGCATTGCGCGGCGATTTCAAACGCCTGCGTAAGCAGCGCATCGCCGGCCAGAACGGCGACGCCTTCGCCGAAAACTTTGTGGTTCGTCAATTTGCCGCGCCGATAATCGTCGTTATCCATGGCCGGCAAATCGTCGTGAACGAGCGAATAGGTGTGAATGCACTCAATCGCGCACGCCAGCGGCATCGCATCGTCGCGTTTTCCATCGCAAGCCTCCGCCGCCGCGAGGCACAGCGCGGGACGCATCCGTTTTCCGCCGGCAAAAAGCGAGTAACGCATCGCCTTGTGAATCGTGGCGGGTTTGGTTTTCTCGGATGGCAAAAAACGGTCCAGCGATTTGTTGACCGCCGATGTGCTCGACGCGAGAAATTTTTCCAGATCGAACGCGGGTTTTGATCCGGATGCCGGGCGTTTTGAAATTGCGGACATGCGCGTGTGTTTTAGGAAAACCCGTTTTGCGGCGCAAGCCGATTCGGTTTTGGATTCCGAAAATTCGGGTGAGAATTAAACTTTCGTTGCCAGACGGCGAATCGCTGTTTATCCCTTTGCAGGTGATTTCATTTCTGTCCAGGCTGTCGAATGCAAACTCGTTGTTCAGTTTCATCGCGTTTCTTCTGATGGCCGCGTTTCAATTATGGATGCTTGTGGATGCTGCGCGCCGCAAGGAATGGATTTGGCTGGTTTTTATGCTGATTTTTCCCGGACTGACGCCGCTGTTGTATTTTTTTCTGGTTTATCGCAGCGCGCCAACCACGCAAGGTTTTGAATTGCCCGGCGCGAACGAACGGCGGACGATCAAGGAACTCGAAGCAAAGATTCATCATCTGGACAAGGCGCATCACTACTCGCAACTCGGCGATGTTTATTTTCAACAGGGCAAATTGCAAAAGGCGGAAACGTGTTACCGCGCCGCGATGGAACGGGACAGCGAAGATTTGGACACGCGCTCGCATCTGGGCCAATGCCTTTTGCGCCAGAAAAAACTTCCCGAAGCGCGCGCGTTGCTCGAAGGCGTTGTCGCGCAAAACGCAAATCACGAATACGGCCACACGATGATGGCGCTGGCGGAAACGTTGACCGCGCTTGGCGAAACCGACGCGGCGCTGAATATCTGGCGACAGGTCACGGAAAGCCATTCCTATCCGCGCGCCAAAGTGCAGCTTGCGGAATTGTATCTCGCGAAAAACCGGCCGGACCTCGCGCGCACCGAGATCGAGGATGTTTTGTCGGACGCCGTCCACGCGCCGGCATTTCAGCGCAAACGCGATCGCGCCTGGTTCTGGCGCGCGAAAAGTCTGATGGGGAAATTAAAGTAAAATTTCGCAGATCGGCAGAGTGAGTTTCTTTATCCGATGCGAGCGTGTTCGGCGGATTTTTCCGATTTTTTTATTCCGGAATTTCCGTGTCGCGTTACGACTGCGGGCAGCGGCTGATCAGAAAAACCGGCGGAAACGAAACTCAGTTCCCGCAAATTTCCGCTTGCGATTGGCAGAATCCGGTGCTCTGCTTTCGATAAGAACAAAACAAGGATTCAAATAATTAAATTATGAAAACTAAAATTCTCACCGCGTTCGCCGCCATTTCGCTGCTGTTTGCCGGGCATTCCGCCATGGCTGCGGACACCAACGCGGTTTCCAACGATCTCATGGAACTTGTCGGAAAGGTGAAAACGAAATTGCAGGCAGGCAAGGACACGGAAAAGGACCTCGCGCCCGAACTCAAGGAATTCGATACCTTGCTCGCGAAATATAAAGACCAGAAAACGGACGAAGTCGCGCAGATTCCATTCATGAAAGCGATGCTGTATTTGCAGGTTTTTGAAAAACCCGACCAGGCGGCCGAGATGATCAGGCAAATCCAAACCGATTTTCCGAAAACCAAAATCGCGGAGAACGCCGGCCAGATTTTGGCTTCCATCAAAGAAGAACAGGCCGCCAAAAAAATTCAGGCGTCGCTGGTCGAAGGCGCGACCTTTCCCGAGTTTCACGTCACCGATCTCGCGGGCAAACCGCTTTCCATTTCCAATTACAAAGGCAAGGTGGTGTTGCTCGATTTTTGGGCCACCTGGTGCGGACCGTGCGTCGCGGAATTGCCTAACGTTTTGAAAACTTACGAAAAGCATCACGCAGACGGCTTCAATATCATCGGCATCAGCCTCGACAAGGAACGCGAAAAACTGGACAGCTTCATCAAAGAAAAAAACATGACCTGGCCGCAGTATTTTGACGGCCAGGGCTGGGAAAACAAACTTGCGACCACATACGGCATCCGGAGCATTCCCGCCACTTATCTGCTGGATGGAAATGGAAAAATCATCGGCAAAGATTTGCGCGGCGAACAACTCGAGGAAGCGGTGACCAAGGCTCTGGCGAAAAAATAAATTCGTGAATTGAAAATGAAAAGGACGACTCGTAGGAGTCGTCCTTGCCTGAACGTCGTAATAATAACTTCGTTAAGGTAATTCAAACTTACCTTAACTGTTCCGAAGCGATATGGGGCGTTATGCCCGGAAAATCCGGCGGCTCACGTTTCAATCAGCATTCGCGTAGGATTTTCAATAGTGTCCTTGATTCGCTTCAGGAACGTCACGGCTTCGCGGCCATCCACGATGCGATGATCGTAAGTGAGCGCGATATACATCATCGGTCGAATGACAACCGCGCCGTCGCGTGCCACGGGCCGATCCTGGATTCCGTGCATTCCAAGGACTCCGCTTTGCGGCGGATTGACGATCGGTGTCGAAAGCAGCGAACCATAAACACCGCCGTTGCTGATCGTAAAAGTGCCGCCCTGCAATTCATCCGGTTTCAATTTGTTTTCCTTTGCGCGCGCTCCGAAATCGCCGATGGCCAGTTCCACTTCCGCAAAGCTTAATCGCTCCGCGTTTCGCAAAACCGGAACCACCAGTCCTTTGCCGCCGCCGATGGCCACGCCGATGTCGTAGTAATTGTGATAAACAACGTCCGTTCCGCGCACTTCCGCGTTGATGGCGGGAAATTGTTTCAATGCGTCAATCGCCGCTTTCACAAAGAACGACATGAAACCGAGTTTCACGTTGTATTTCTTGAGAAACATTTCGCCGTAGTTTTTGCGAAGCGCGATCACGCCGCTCATGTCAATTTCGTTGAACGTGGTGAGCAACGCCGCGTTGCGCTGCGCCTCGACGAGCCGCTCCGCCACCGTGCGGCGCAACCGGCTCATTGGAACCACTTCCTCCTCGCGTCCGGTGGAAAATTCCGTTTTTCCTCCGGCTGAACCGGACGGTTCGGTTGAACGCGGCTCAAGTCCCTCGTCGGATTGCCATTGGGCGCGCGGTTTTTCCTGTTTTTCTTTCGCCGGCGTTTCCGCTTTCTGCGCGCGCGGTTCCGGCGCTGGTTTTTCGGCAGCTTTCGTTTCCGCGGATTTCGATTCCGATTTTTTGGAAGATTCCGCTTTTGCGCCGGTTTCGATGTAGCCGATGACTTCGCCGACTTTTGCGACGTCGCCTTTTTTCTTGAGCAATTTCGTGAGGACTCCGGCGTCCGGCGACGGCAATTCCACGGTCGCCTTCTCGCTTTCCAGCGTCACAACCGATTCGTCGCGCCGGACGGTTTCGCCTTCTTTTTTGAGCCAGCCGCCAATTTCAACTTCCGTGATGGACTCGCCGACTTCGGGGACTTTTAATTCAATGGCCATAATCAAGTTTTTATAGGTTCCGCAAATGCTCGTTTGACAATATCCGCCTGCTCCTGCTTGTGCCGTTTGTGCGAACCGGTCGCCGGTGTCGCGGAAACCGCGCGGGCAACGCTGCTCAACGGGAAACGGCCCAGCAGTCTTTCGCCGAAATGAATTCTAATGTGGTTCAACGCGCCCATGTTTGCCGGCTCTTCCTGGACCCAATAAACGGGCGTGCCGTCGCGATATTTTGAAAGCGCCATTTCCATGATTTCTCGTTGCAACGGATAAAGCTGCTCAAGCCGGATAATGGCGATGTCATCGCGTTTCGCCTCGGCGCGTTGTTCCTCCAGTTCAAAATAAATTTTCCCGCAGCAAAGCAAAATCCGATTTACTTCTTTTCCGGACTTGTTGAGCGTGTCGGGCAGAAATCGCTGAAAACTTCCCGTCGCGCATTCGTCGAGTGTTGAAACGACTTTGGGATGACGCAACAGACTTTTCGGCGTCATCACCACGAGCGGTTTTCGCCACGCGCGCAATGCCTGGCGTCGCAGGCAATGAAAATATTGCGCCGGTGTCGTCGGATAAACCACTTGAATATTGTCCTCCGCGCTCAACGCGAGAAAACGCTCCAGCCGCGCGCTGGAATGTTCCGGCCCCTGCCCTTCAAAACCGTGCGGCAGCAGCAGCACCAATCCGCTGAACAATTGCCATTTGTCCTCCGCGCTCGCGATGAATTGGTCCACAATCGGCTGGGCGACGTTCCAAAAATCGCCGAACTGCGCTTCCCACAAAACCAGACTGTCCTTGCAATCCAGACTGTAGCCGTATTCAAAACCGAGAACGCCTGTTTCGGAAAGCGGGCTGTTGATGATATTCACCGGCGCCTGTTCCGATGAAATATGCGCGAGCGGCATATACGTGTGGCCGTCCTGATAATCATGCAAAACCGCGTGCCGCTGGCTGAAAGTTCCGCGGGCGCTGTCCTGTCCGCTGAACCGGACGCGAATGCCTTGCGCGGCGAGACTGGCCAGCGCGAGCGCCTCGGCATTCGACCAGTCCAATGGCTGTTCGCCTCGCGCCATTTCCAAACGCGACTGGAGAAATCGTTTGATTTTCGGATGCGGATTGAAATTTTCCGGCAGGCGCGTCATGGCTTCCAGCCACGCGGAAAGTTTTTCGCGCGGAACGCCGCTTTGAAAATTGTCGTTTAACGGTTCCGGTCCGCCCTGAACGTTCGATTTGCCGGCCGTCGCTTCGCCCGGAGAAATTTCCTTTTGCGATTGCGACAATTCCTTTTCCAGAGCCTGGCGGCGTTTTTCGGAAATTTCATCCGCTTCCTCGCGGGTGATTTCGCCAAGTTTCAGAAGATGTTCGAGATAACCTTCGCGAACGGGTTTGCGATTTGCGATTGCGCGGTAAAGAACCGGCTGCGTGAATGTCGGCTCGTCGCCTTCGTTGTGACCCAACCGGCGATAGCCGAACATATCAATGACAACGTCGCGCTGGAATTCGCGCCGGAAATCCATTCCGAGCCGGACGACTTGCGCGACGGCTTCGGGATCTTCGCCGTTCACGTGGAAAATCGGAATTTGCAGCATTTTCGCAATGTCGGTCGCGTATTGCGAAGAACGCGCTTCTTCGCGGCCCGCCGTGAAACCAATCTGATTGTTCACAATCACGTGCAACGTGCCGCCGACTTTGTATCCGGGAAGCTGGCTCAGATTCAGCGTTTCCTGCACGATGCCTTCGCCCGCAAACGCCGCGTCGCCATGAATCAGCAGCGTCATCGCGTGCTCATGTTTCGCGTCGCCCTTGCAATCCTGGCGCGCGCGAACGCGGCCGAGCGCCACGGGATTGACGAATTCGAGATGGCTTGGATTGAAGCACAATGAAAGTTGTATCTTCGCTCCCGCGGCTGTGGTCCATTCCGAACTGTGTCCAAGATGATATTTCACGTCGCCCCGATGCGGCGAAGATTTCCAGTCCGTGTCGGCGAATTCGCGGAAAATGCGTCCCGGACTTTTTCCCATGATGTTCGCGAGCACGTTCAGGCGGCCCCGATGCGCCATGCCGAGAACGATTTCGCGAATGCCTTGTTCGCCGGCTTTTTCAATCGCCAGTTCCAGAAGCGGAATCAGACTTTCCGAACCTTCAAGCGAAAAACTTTTTGCGCCGACGAATTTCTTGCGGATGAATTCCTCGAAAGTCACCGCGTCGGTCAATCGCGTAAAAATCCGCAACTGCTCGTCGCGTGTGAGCTGAATCCGGTTTTCGGTGCTTTCCATCCGGCGCTGGAGCCAGCGGCGCACGCTCAAATCATCAATGTGCATGTACTGCACGCCGATGGAGCGGCAATACGTGTTGCGCAAACGTTCGAGCAATTTTCCAAGCGTGAGCTGGCCTTCGTATTGAAATGTCTCGCTGTGGACCGGCAAATCCATGTCCGCTTCGTTGAAGCCGAAAAATTCCGGTTCCAGTTCCGGCGGGACCGGCTGCGGCTGGCCGAGCGGATCCACTTGCGCGATGCGATGGCCGCGGACGCGATAGAGCCGGATGAGAAGATAAATGCGATCCTGCAACGCCGCCGTGCCGCGGTCCGCGAAACGTCGCGGAGCCACTTCGCGCCGCGTGGACGGCGGATTGAAAATGCTCGAAGGCTGAAATGACGGAGCGAAACGAGGTTTGGGAAAACGCAATTCTCCGTCCGCAATGCCGCGAAAATAATTCTGCCAATCGGAAGAAACCGACGCGGGATCGCGCAGGTAATCTTCGTAAAGATTTTCCATGAATGCCAAATTGCCAGGATTGGTCATGCCTAAGATTACCCTTATTTGCCAGTCACTTGCAATGTGGAGATGACTTGCTTGACGCCGTCGGTTTCCATCGCCAGCAACATGGCTTTTCCAATATCGTCAGGCGACGACACTGTTCCGGACATCGTTACAATTCCATTGGCGGTGCTGAC
>DASSNZ010000121.1:0-5863 GCA_035701135.1 Verrucomicrobiia bacterium | reverse complement strand
GAAATTCGCGCCGACTGAAACTCCGTTTCCTCGGCCTCAGTAACCGCTGTCGTTTCACCGCCTCACGATTCTGAAATTCGCGCCGACTGAAACTCACTCTCATCGTCGCCTTTATTTTGCGCCTCGAATCGTCGCCCGTTGCGAGCGACGATTCGAGTTCGCTCATTCAATCGGATTTGCGCACGACACTTCATGCGTGAGTTGCTTAAATTCAGTCATTTATTAATTGCGAGCGTTCCTGCGGGTGAGCGCCGGCATTTCCGCGCTCGCGCCCGTATCGCCGCAAGTGGCGCAGTCGTCGCGATTTCAAAAAACGTGCCTTTCCAATGGCGGAAGAAAGGTGGTCGGTGGGACGTGCCCGCACAAATTGCACCATCGCCGAATGGAATCGTCAATATCAAATTCCGTTTGGCGAGCCGCCGAAACGCGGCACGCGGGCCGCGTGCGCTCCCCGTCAAATAATCGTCACGCGCGAGCGGACTTCATACGGCAAACCCATCGCTTCAATGATCAAACTCGCGTCTTTGGAAATTGCGCCCAGCGAAACGAATAAAACCTGGTCTTCATCGTGGTTCAATAATTCCTGCAACTCGGCTTTCAATTTCGCCAGGCGCAAATCGTCCAGCGGACATTCAAACACCGAGTATTGCAGCCGCGTGCCAAATCCTTCCAGCGAACGAGCCACTTTCCGCAACCGTTTCGGATCGCTGATGTCGTAGCTCACGAGATAGCGAATCCGGCTCATGTCTGAAAATGAAAAAGGGAGAATGGAAAATGGAAAATCATTTTTTGCCTTCGTCGTGGCGACGAATGGTCGTAAAGATGGCAACCAACTGATTCGCTTCACCAATGAGACTCGTCAACTTTTCGGCTGGCACGACGTTTTCCGCAGCCATGAGTTCGAGCCAATAAACGGTCTCATCCGCTTCTTTAAGACAATCGCCGATTTTGGAAATAAATTCCAATTTCGACCGCGCCTGGTCGGCTTCGCGATAATTTGCTCCGACGGATGTGTCGGAGCGCAACGCTTGTTTGCCCAATGTCTGCGACAGCGGGCTTTTGTCCAATGACACAAACAGCCGAATCATTCTCCGCGCGAATTTGAAAGTTCGCTCCTGCAAGTTGCGCTTTCTGTTTTGTCCAGCCTCCATTTTCAATTCGGCATTTCACCTTGTCACAAATCCGTGATACGTCAGCGCCTCGCCGCGCACGAAGCGCCACAACTGCCGCGCCTGCACTTCGAGCATCCGGCGATACGCCATTTTGTAACTGAATTCCGGGTGGCTCACTTCCGCGTCCAATCGCCGAAACCACGATTCCCAAAATGGTTTCCTTCCTTTGTCCGTCAGAAACGTTCCGTTCGCGCTGCGAATAAAATCTTCCGGGCCAAGCTCGCCGCGATTGATGAGACTGATGGCCACGCTATCGGCAATGAGCGGACGAAATTCCTCCATCAAATCCAGCGCCAACGCCGGCCGGCCATAACGCGGCTGGTGCATGAAACCGAGAAACGGATCCAGCCCGACGGAATAACAAACGCCAGTCAATTCTTTTGCCAGCATGGAATAACCGAGCGACAACAGCGCGTTCACCGGATCGCGCGGCGGACGGCGATTGCGCCCGCGCCAGTCGAATTTCCAATCGTCGCGCTGTTTCAACATCGTTTCGAACTGCTCGAAATAAATTGCCGCCGCGCTGCCTTCGATGCCGAGCAACGCCGTCAAATCGCGAGCCGATTCCGTGGCGTCGCGAAAACCCGCCATCAAACTGACGACGCGGTCGGGCACATCGCCATTGCGCATGAGCATCACGCGCTGATTGTGGATTTTGGCGCGAATGATTTCCCGTCCCAATTGCAGCCGCACATTCGGCAATTCGAACAACCGATACTGCCCGCGCCGCGCATCCACGCCGCTGGCCGGCAAGCCGCGCAACATTCCAATAAATCTTCCCGCCGGCGAAAAATACGAAACCTCGATTCCCAATTCCAGACACGTGGAAACCGCCTGCGCCGTCAATTGAATTGCGCCGTAGCAATAAATGGCGCGCACCTGCTGGCCGGGCAATTTGCGAACATCCTCACCTTTGACGCTCACGATCAATTCATCGCCGCGCTGACCGATCATCGCGCCGGGCGTTTGCACCACCAGAACTTCGCCATCATCGCCACCCGGCCGCGGCGGCTGCAAGGTCAGGGGAGCACGCGCGCCCTCGCGTGTCGTTTTCGACGCCCCGTCGGAAGGATCCGGGAATTCGTCAGCGGGGGCGCTGACGACAGCACGCGAGGCGCGTGCGCTCCCCGATTCCGCCGCAAAATCCAGCGCCTCAAGAATCCGGTCGCGGACGGCGTCTTCTGATTGCGTGATGAAACCGAATTGAATTTGCGCATCGTTCTCCGTCGGCTTGCGGCGCTTCGACCACCAGAGCGATTCATTGGGCAGACAAATTGGATACGCGGAACAATACAAACAACGCGCGTCATTTTTCAATGGCGGCGGGCATTTTCCACTGCCGGCAACTTGCTTCGCATCTGCAATGGCCGTCCTGACCTTGTTAAAAAGCTCCTCGGTGAATTCCACCGGCACGCGCCGTTTGTCCGCCGCGTAATAAATCGCGCCGCGCACGGCGTTGACGCCATGTTCGCGCAACAGCAGCGCGTGCGCGGCCACCTGCAAAGCGTCCGGTTCCTTGGCCACGCGCTCGCCCTCGCCGTCGCGCCGGGCCGAACCGCGTTTGTAGTCAATGATCTCCGCGCCGTCCGGCCCGCCCTCGACAATATCCACCACGCCGATGAGGCCGAGCGTTTCGCTTTCCAGCCGCAGACTGCGGAGCCTGGCGCCTTCCGGCAAACCGAGTTCCTTGGGATCATCCAGCTTGGACGGCGCATCCACGTTGCGATGAACATGGCTGCCGGCCACCGTGTCCGCGTTTTCCTGAAAAATGTTTTCCACCCACTGGAAATAAAACAGGCGCGGACAATAGATGAAATTGTGCAGCCGACGCACCGGCAACGGCGGTTGTGATTCCAATCCGCCTGTGGTTTGAACCGGGGCGTCGCTCATGGCAACTCACAGTTTTAGCCAATCGTCAGGCGGCACAATGTTTTTCCCCTGTAGCCGTTTCGCGTTAATCCATTTCATGCGCTTCCAACAAGTCTGTTTTACACGCGACCAGAAAATTTTGCCTTTGGCTGCGCTTACGCTTGTTTGCTCGTTTGGTGTGACTTCACAGCCATCAACGGAACGCGGTAGCTGGTAACGGCTCTCGTTGTCAATCGTGATGCAATTGCTGACGGCGACATATAGATAAGGGAACTTCCCGCTTTCTAATTCTTCATCGCCGCCGGCATCCTCATTTATTGCCACTTCTTTTTCAGTTTTTTCTTTCGCGGGCGGCACCGCCGGCAATGTCGTGCGCTTGTCAGCCTTGGTTGCAGATTCACACAGACTGCCGCGCCGGTTCTTAATTTCCAATGCTTCGTCGCCTTTGGCTTCCGTCCGCAACACTGGGAAAATATCAAGGCGATCAGGATGGCCAATGGCGCGCAATCCGATATTTACCGCTGCGTTGATGTCGGCGTTCGCTTCTAAGCCTTCTTTGCCGACAGCGTGGGGGACAACCGGAAAAAATGCTGGCCCGCCATCCATCGGCAAAACCAAAGTGAACTTTGGGTCATCGCACTTGTTCAACAATTCCGCTGCGGATTGGATTAGTTTTGCGCGTTCGTCTTTTTCTTCAGCCCATTTTTTCCACGGATATTCGTTTTCAAATCCTTTTGCGACTTGGACGCACCGAATTCCGGGCACGCCAGTGCGTGAACAGAAACGAGATGAAAAGCGGGCGTCCACCGTGATGATTTGAATGCCGAACACCTGTGCCATGTCCTGCAACTTGGCTATAACGGCGCGATGACTCCACTCCATCAATTGACTATTCTCGTAACGTGAGCGGTCTTGACTCGTTCGATAGCGGCTTAAATCTTCTAAAACAATCACAGCCACACGCTGCTTCTTTTGTTTGTAGCGACCGTGAAGGTCACGCTCTGACTTCAATTGCCACTTAGATTTTCCATCAATTTCCACCTTGGCGGGATTCACCAATTCCAGTCCCAGCGCTTCGGCCAGAATCATGTGTGCGGTTTGATTGACCCGCTGTTCGCGCAATTCATTGATTTTATCGAGAAATGCTCGTGCCGGTTCGTGAGTTGTATCACCACGTCGGACAGGAGATGGCTCTAATCCGTGATTGTCATCTGTATAAAATCGCCGCTCAAGTTTTGCGAGGCTCTGACAGCATTGCCGAAAATCTTGCATCAAACGAATGCGTTTTATGCTCAACCCTCGCATTCCATGGATGAATCGTTTCGGCTCATTGCTGCTTTCATCACGCACAAGCACCGACTGCTTGCCGTTCTTTTTGGCCTCGCAGCTAATCCATTTCCATTTCTTGTCTTGCAGCGGCCAGACAAAACGCGCCACTTCCGCAACTAGGCTTTGGCTACCTGCAAAAGCCTGCATCGCGTTTTCCAATTCCGTTTCCACCGCTTTGCCGAGGGCTGTCCAATTCCATTTGCCGGAACTGTCAGATTGCAGTTCAATTTTCAACGTCGCCCAGGCTGCCTTTTGCGCCGTCTTTTTCTGTTTAGATTTCTCCTTATCATCCCTGCTATGGCCACCTTTGACTTTGGCAAAGAGCGGCCAAGTTTCACCGTCATGTTGATAAACCAGTTTTGCCCAAAGCTCGTCCGGTGCGAGTTTCAGCCGCAAGTTGCGCATGAAATCATCTTCAATTTCTTCCGGCTCGTTCTCTTTGGGTATGAACGTAAGCCCCACAATGGCGTTGAAGCGTTGTTCGCCGCGAAATATTTTGAGCTCGTCGCCAGACAAATCTTTGTATTCGTGGCCGATTTTCTTTCCGCCGACTTGCCAGCGAAGCTTGAACAAAAATCGAATCCTACCAAGTCGCCGCCGCAGCCGGTAGGTGAGATGGTCAGCCAGGTCTGGGAAAAATTTTAATTCGGCAGGGTCGGCGGGAATTGGGAAACGTTTTGTCGCCGGGAAAATTCGCTCGGCAAGCGCCGCAAATTCCGCGCGCTCTGTCTCCGATGCAATTCGTCCGCGGCTGCCGCATTTTTCCAGTTCCAGCTCATCGGCAAACCCCTTGTGTTTATCCTTCCGCCAGATTTTCGCATCTTCGCCCTGCAAACGAAAAGTGCCGAAGTCATAGGCATCAAAGAAAATTTTTGGGTTATGGCCATAAGGTGAGATTTCTCGTTCATTTGGGCGTGTGGCATCATGGCCGGTTTTTACACGTCCGCGACACCACGCGCCAGCGTAGCGAACTCCCAAGTCCACCGATAAAATATCGAATGGTTTGAATTCGCTGGAACACCAAATCTTTTTCACGCTGAACTTGGCATCGGCTTCCTCGATCTCGTCATCGTCAGACGTAATCGCCGCCGTTTCATCTTTTTTCTTCGGACTTTCCGTTTTGAGGTCAATTGGCCATCGCAGATTCAAGCCGACCCAGCGACCAGATTTCTTAACCTTCCGAATTGAACCGTCCTTTTCGCCGGGGATTTTGGCGGCGTCATCCTTGAGAAGTTCTTGCATGTCCCGTTCAAGTTTGAACGAAAACATGAAATGCCAGCATCCCTGTTTGTTGGCAGGCAAGAGTGACGCGGATGAATCCAAAGGTTTTTTATTTCCCGGTTCGTGAAATGTTGGAGCTTTGCCCGCAACCAAGGGCGGCGCATATTCCGCTTCGACTGAACTGCCATCCGCATTCGCAATGCGGTCTCGTTTGAAACGGCGATAGCTAAGAGTTAGCGGATAAAGCGCATTGCCATCCGCGTCTGTGAATG
>DASSNZ010000120.1:0-2505 GCA_035701135.1 Verrucomicrobiia bacterium | reverse complement strand
CGTGTCCTTGAGTTGCAGAATTTCACCCTTCACGTCCACCGTGATTTTCTTGGACAAATCCCCCGTCGCAACCGCCGTCGTCACGTCCGCAATATTGCGCACCTGCGACGTCAGATTCGACGCCATCGAATTCACCGAATCAGTCAAATCTTTCCACGTTCCCGCCACGCCTTTTACATCCGCCTGGCCGCCGAGTTTTCCTTCCGTTCCCACTTCGCGGGCCACGCGCGTCACTTCCGCCGCAAATGACGAAAGCTGGTCCACCATTGTGTTGATCGTGTCCTTGAGTTCGAGAATTTCACCCTTCACATCCACCGTGATTTTCTTCGACAAATCTCCGTTCGCCACTGCCGTCGTCACCGCCGCAATGTTGCGGACCTGCGCCGTCAGATTTCCGGCCATCGAATTCACCGAATCAGTCAAATCCTTCCACGTTCCAGAAACGCCTTCGACCTGCGCCTGACCGCCGAGTTTTCCTTCCGTTCCCACTTCGCGCGCCACGCGCGTGACTTCGGAAGCAAACGACCGAAGCTGGTCCACCATCGTGTTGATCGTGTCTTTCAATTCGAGAAATTCGCCGCGGACATCCACCGTGATTTTTTTCGTCAAATCGCCGTTCGCCACCGCCGTCGTCACCGTCGCGATATTACGCACCTGCGACGTCAGATTCGACGCCATGAGATTCACGTTGTCGGTGAGATCTTTCCACGTTCCGGCGACGCCTTTGACTTTCGCCTGGCCGCCGAGTTTTCCTTCCGTTCCCACTTCGCGCGCCACGCGATTCACTTCCGCCGCGAAACCGCCGAGCTGGTTCACCATTGTGTTGACCGTTTTCGCCGTCCGCAAAAATTCGCCTTCGAGTTTTCGCCCGCCGATTTCCAACGCCATGGTTTGCGAGAGATCGCCTTTGGCGACCGCGCCGATCACGCGCGCCGTTTCGCTGACCGGATGCGCGAGGCAATCAATCAGCGTGTTCACGGAATTGACGCGCTCGGCCCACGCGCCGCTCACCTTGCCCAGCGAAAGGCGCTCCTGGATTTTTCCTTCCCGCCCGACAACGCGGCTGACGCGGCTCAGTTCCACCGTCGTGTCTGCCATCAATTCCGCGACGGAATTAAATGCGTCGGAAACTTCGCCGGCGATTCCTGTCCAGACGCCCGGCAAACGCGCGCTGAAATCGCCGTTCTTGATGGACAAAAGCGCCGCGAGAATGCGGTCCGCGTCGAGCGGATGGGAATTGACCTCGCGCCGCTGAGTGGCTGGAGGGGATTTGACTTTGAGACCGCGCGAAGCGTTCTCAACCGGGGCCGCGCCACTGTCTTCGGCGGCCAAAACAGATTTTTTTTTCGTCATACCGGTCTTAATTTAAAGCATTTTTCTTTGACGGATGCGCTGATGGACAAAGGACTTTTTCAGCCAAGATAAGCAGAAAATAGGAAGGTGGTATTTTCGCGAATATGGGGTGTTCGCCCCAGATAGGAATTCAAAATCTGTAATCCAGGCGGCAAAATTCAAATTTCAAGTTTCAGAATTATAGAGAAAAACGGGCTTGGAATTTCGCTTTCGATGACGCGCGATTCGAGCATTTTAAATGCTCAACTGAAAGGCAGGCCGTCCTAATTTATTCAAAATCCCGCTATTTTTTCTACATTATCCGCGCTGAAAATCGTATAAAGATTTTTACGCGGATTCGGATGAAAACCAGCTTCCAAAAACAGCAGGCGTCGAGCGGATGGATTTCGCTTTGCGATTTCGCGCTGCAACTTTTTTCAATGTTTCGCGGCGCACGCGCGGCCCGTTCCCGATTTTTCACTGCGCTGAAAATGATTGGGCTGACGACCGCATGTTGGATCAGCGCAACGAATTTCAGTTCGGCGGAAATTTCCCCAATCGAAATAACGAACGTTTTGCAGGTCGTCCGGATCGCCTCGCGCGAATCGAAATCGTCCTGCGTTTTTCACCTGGAAGGAACCGCGCTCTGGGCAAATCCAGCGCGGGGAAAAATCATTTTGCAGGACGCGTCGGGCGCGGAGGAACTCGAATTCAATTCGCGAGAGCACGCTTTCCGTTCCGGCGCGAGAATTCGAATCGAAGGCGTCGGTACAATCGCGCGGCGCGGCACGGGTTTTCAACTTGGCGCAAAAGGCGCGGTCGTGGACAACAACGGCATTCATTCTTCGACGGAAAAATCCGGCGTGGTTTACCTGAAATCCGGCCCGCAACCACTTCGACTGGAGTGGTTCAACGGCGTGGAAAAATATGGATTGACCGTGGACTTTGAAGGACCGGATTTGCCGCGCCGCCGCATTCCGGATTCGGCCTTGATGCGTGCGAAAAATACCGAGACGAACGGGCGCGCCGAATTTGTGCCGGGTTTGAATTTTAGATGTTACGAATTCGCGGGCGAAGCATTGCCGGACTTCGACCAGATCGCGCCGGTGAAATCCGGCGTCGTTTCCAATTTCGATCTCGGCGTCATCACCCGGCCGGAACATGTCGCCGTGG
>DASSNZ010000119.1:0-6890 GCA_035701135.1 Verrucomicrobiia bacterium | reverse complement strand
ATGCTTTGATTGTGATGCTTCAAACGCTCGTTTCAATTCCGTCGAATGGAATTGCGCGAAGTCTGTTTGCTATGCCGCTGCTCGTGGCGAGTCACATTTTTTATGGAATTGGTTTTTGGCGCGGGCTGTTTACCAAACTGCATCGAGGTAAAAACCGGCCGAAGTTTGAAGTGCGACTGGAAAAAATCGCGCTTTGAACCAGACATCAATTGCACGAAAATATCAGACACGGATTTCACGGATTTTCACTGATTGAGTCGGACAATTAGTTCAAAATAATCATCACGGATGAACACGGATTTTGTGAAGAATTAGGTGATGGAGTTTTCGTGTGAATCGCTGAGAAATACGGATGGGGCGCTCGTGCCACTTTTACTTACGGCTCTGCTGCGCTGTGTTCATCCGTGAAAATTCGTGAAATCCGTGTAAAAAAGAATCGTGAAATCCGTGTCTAAAACTTCGGTCTGGTCCAAAGCAATTCACTCCTCCGCCGATCCACAACGCGCGCAAAAGTTCTTTGATTTGCTGGCGGAAATCAATCCGGCGTCGCAGGTCTGGAAAAGCAATTCCGCCGCGCAATTAAAAATTCTCGCTTCATTGTTCAGCGGTTCGCAGGCGCTCGGGAATTTGCTGGTTGCGCATCCCGGCTGGCTCGATTGCATCGCCATTGAACGTTTGGAATTTCCGCGTCGCGAACAAGGCTTGCGCGCGGAAGTGAACGACTGGCTGGAACCGCTTTTGGAATCCAAAAATTATTCCGGCGCATTGAGCCGTTTGCGCGAATTCAAACAACGCGAAATGTTGCGCATCGCCGCGCGCGACCTCGCGCGGCTCGGGAACGTTTCGGAAATCACGCGCGACATTTCGGATGTCGCAGACGTTTGCCTGGGCGCGGTTCTGGAAATTTGCAGCCGCCAGTTCACCGCGCGCTTTGGCGAACCGTGGCAGCGGGACGCGAATGGAAACTGGCGGCGAACCGAGTTTTGCATTCTCGGCATGGGCAAACTCGGCGGACAGGAATTGAATTACAGTTCGGACGTGGACGTGCTTTTTGTTTACAGCGACGAAGGAAACGTTTTCAAGGAACCGCCCGCGAAAAATAAAACGCCGCGCGCGGTGATGGCGAACCATTCGTTTTTCAATCGTCTTGCGGAAGCATTCATCGCGGAAGTTTCGCGAATGGCGCCGGAAGGCATGTTGTTTCGCATTGATCTCCGGCTGCGGCCTGAAGGCGATTCCGGTCCGCTCTGCCGTTCGTCCGGCAGTTACGAAAATTATTACGCGCAATGGGGCCAGACGTGGGAGCGAATGATGTTGCTCAAGGCGCGAGGCATTGCCGGAAGCCGGAATCTCGCCGGCGAATTTCTGGAAATGATCCAGCCGTTTCGCTATCCGCGCTCAATCGGCGGCGACGCGCTTCAGGAAATTCGCGCGATGAAAAACCGCATCGAGCACGAAGTCCTTCAAGCCGGCGGACTCGAACGAAACGTGAAACTCGGACGCGGCGGCATTCGCGAAATTGAATTCATCGCGCAGTCGCAGCAATTGTTGCGCGGCGGAAAATTGCCGTTTCTCCAAGGCTCGCAAACTCTTCCGACGCTTGAAAAACTGGCGCAATACAATCTGCTGCCGGAAAGCGAAGCGCGCGCGCTGGCGAGCGCGTATTGTTTTTTGCGCGATGTCGAGCACCGCCTGCAGATGGATGAAAATCTGCAGACGCACACAATTCCGGAAAGCGCGTCCGCGCGGGAACGGCTGGCGAAATTGATGGGTTTTAAAACTTTCAGGGAATTTGACGCCGCGCGGCGGGCGCATTCGGACGAGGTGCGAAATATTTTTGACAAAACGCTCGGAGCGGAAAAAACCGGCGCGGCGCGAGAGACGTTTCCCCGCGAATTCAACGGCGCGGAATCGGAATGGAAAAAAATTCTGGCGGAACATTCGTTTCGCGATCCGGAAAAAGGATTGGCCGTGCTGCGCGAATTCGTGGAAGGCCCGGGTTACATTCACGTCTCGCCGCGCACGATCGAACTCGCGCGAAAACTTCTGACGAATTTTTTCGCGCATTGTCCGAATTCCAAAACCGGATTGGCCGCCGAAAAAAACCAAGTTTTGTCCGATCCCGATCGCGTCGTGACGCGGCTCGATAATTTCATCACGGCGTACGGCGCACGGGCGGTTCTGTTTGAATTGTGGAACAGCAATCCGGGAATTTTCGAACTGCTGTTGCTGCTGTTTGATCGCTCGGAATTTCTCGCGGAACTGGCGATCCGTACGCCGGACCTGGTGGATGATCTCGTGACGAGCGGGCGTTTGCGCCGGCAAAAATCCGCCGCGGAAACGCTGCGCGATCTGCGCCACGGAATCGCCGATGCCGATCAGAAATTGTGGCTGCGGCGTTATCATCAGGCGGAATTGATGCGGATTGGATTGCGCGACATTCTCGGCCTGGCCGATCCCGAGCAATACCTCGCCGAACTTTCCGCGCTGGCCGATGCGTGCCTGCAGTACGCCGTTGAAATCGCGACGCGAAAACACAAATTCAAATCGCCGCCGTTCGTTGTAATCGGTCTGGGAAAATTGGGCGGCGCGGAAATTGATTACGGCTCGGATCTGGACATCATTTTCGTCGCCGACGCGAATGCCGGAAATTTGCGAAAAACCCAACGCGTCGCCGTGGATGTCATGGACCTGCTTTCGAGCCGGACGGAAATGGGACTGGTTTTTCACACCGACGCGCGGCTCCGGCCCGATGGCGAAAAGGGATTGCTCGTCAACACGCTGGGCGCGTACGAGGAATATTATCGGCAGCGCGCGCAGCTTTGGGAAATTCAGTCGCTGACTCGCACACGTCCAATTGCCGGCGATTTGCAGCTCGGCGAAAAATTCCAGCAACTCGCGGCGGGTCTGACGAACTTCAAAAACCCCGACGAACCGCCGGCGGCTTTTTCACGCGATTGGAAAGAAAAAATTCACGCGATGCGAATGCGAATCGAAAAGGAACGGACGCAATCGGGCAAAGATGAACTCGCGATCAAAACCGGAAAAGGCGGGCTGGTGGACGCGGAATTTATCGCGCAAACCTTGTGTCTGGAAAACGGCTGGAATCACGCCAACACGATGCGCGCATTGGAACACGGACGCGAAACCGGCGCGTTGCCGGACGCTGAAAAACTGATTCAAAGCTATCGCCAGTTGCGCCGGGTCGAAGGCATTTTGCGGCGCTGGAGTTACGAAGGCGAAACGGTTTTGCCGGATGAACCCGAGCCGTTTTACCGGGTTTCTGTCCGATGCGGATTTTCCTCGCCGCGGGAATTTCGCGTCACGCTGGCTGCATGGCGAAAAAATATTCGCGAGGTTTACAACAAGGTTTTTTCAACCTGATTTCGCGAATGTCTTTTTGGGTCAACCTGAGGGACTACAATCTTGTATTCCGACTTGCAGGAAAATTCCGTCGCAGTCAGTCAGTTAAATATTCGCCAGTTCGCCGAAATATTCGTGATCCTCGTTGTAACCGCCTTCGCCTTCGCCGATCGTTTTCCGGTCGGAAACGAATTCAATCGCGCGAATCCATTTCACCATTTTGAAACCGAGCTGGTTTTCCACCCGCAATCTCAGCGGCGCGCCATGCAGATCACGCAACGGTTCGTAATTCATTTCGTACGCGAGCAAAGTCATTGGATGACACGCATTCTCCATGATCAGGCTATCGTAGAATTCGCCGCCTTCCGCGCCTTCGCCAAACGAGAAAAAACAAACCGCGCACGCCTCGGGTTTCGGCTGCGCGAGCTTCACAATTTCCGACATCGGCACACCGCCCCATTCCGCGATTCCCGACCAGCCTTGAATGCAATGATGCAGCGTGATCTGCGTTTTTCGGTTCATTGCGCGCAGATCGTCCAGCGATAATTCCAGCGGGTGATTCACCAGCCCGAAAATTTTCAGGCGATAATTTTTGAAATTGTCCTTCGCGAGCGCTTTCCATTCCTCGCTGGTCGGCATTTTTCCATTCGGCCAGAGAAACGGCGAAATGTCTTTGCGCGTAAATTGTGCTCTGGGCGAAGCGCGATTCAGCAACACATTCATAACCGGCGCGACGACGAGTTTTGCCGCGTGCTGAACCCCGCGCGGACGACGCCACGCCAGCCAATACGCCAGGAAATTCACGATCACGACCACAGCGATTCCCGCCAGTCCGAGTTCCCAGCCGATCGCGTTCGTGTTGTCTTTGCCGACCACAATGTGATTCATGTTTCGCGAAAATCCGGTGATGACCACGAGCGCGACGTGCAAAATGATGAAAACGACGAACGCGCACATCACGAGAAAATGCAGCGAGCGGCCGATCTGGCGGTTTCCCGGCAGTTTCGGATAACATTTGAAACGATTCGTCAACGCCGGTGACATCGAAGGCCCGCTTAAAATCGCCAGCGGCGCGAGAACAAAGACCACGCAGAAATACGTGAGTTGTTGGAGCGCATTGTAGTGATAAAAACCGTTCGGCTCCTGCGGCATGTGAAACGTCGCGTAATGAACGAAAATATCCCACGCGTCAGGAATGATTTTCCACGAAGTCGGCACAAGCCGCCGCCATTGGTTTCCGGCGAACAACAATCCGACGAAAATAAATCCGTTCACCACCCAGAACAGCACGCTGAGAAAATGCCAGTGCCGCGCCATTCCGATTGTGTGCCGTTTTCCCGGCAAGCCGATCCATGGCGAGAGATAGCGCGCGTCATCTTTTGCGGTCCACACGCGATCTTTCGGAACGACAACCGGCGTCAGCCTCAGCCATTCCGTTCCCGGCGTGCAGTGGACGTTCCAATACAATCGCGGATGATCCATGAGCACCTGAAGTCCGCTGCGAATCAGAAGAATGAGAAAAAGAAAATTGACGTAATGCGTGACACGCAGCCACCAGGGAAAACCTTGCGGCGAGCCGATGGGCGGCGGTTGCGCGCCTGCTGGAATTGCGGGAAGTCCAAGAACTGCCCATTGCACGTACGCTGCAATCACGGCGAGCAGCAACGGCGCTGAAAACACCAACATTGTTTTTGCCTGGACCCGCAATATTCCCCCTCAAGATCAGCCGCAAAAATTCCATCTGCGACTGAAAGAAAATTATATCAACGCAATTTCCGTTTACGGGCTGCGTTGAGCATTATCATCCCGGAATTTCCAGAGATCATCCTTGCCGAATTCCGGGCAACATGATCCACAACCCTCGTAACAGTCCTGACAAAGTTTTCGGTCGCCAAGTTGATACGCGCCGAATTTGCCGCAAACGTCGCACGCGGCGTTTTCATCGAAGCGGACCTCGCGCGCGGATTCAGAAGTTTTTTCCTGCTCTTGTTTCACGTTCCACTATCGCGCGAAAAATCCTTCGGCGCAATTTTGTGTTGCCTGCTCAAATATGAATCGCTTCGCCGTAAGCCTGGCCTGTCGCTTCGTGAACGGCTTCACTCAACGTGGGATGCGCGTGGATCGTGGCCTCAATATCATCGTGCGTGGCTTCCAGCGTGATCGCCAATCCGAGTTCGCCGATCATTTCCGTCGCTTCCGCTCCGACAATATGCGCGCCGAGCACTTCGCCGTGTGGTTCGCCGAAAAGGATTTTCACAAAACCATCAATCTCGCCAACGGCGCGGGCCTTGCCACTGGCCGAGAATGGGAATTTGCCGACCTTGAACTTCAACCCTTTTTCCTTCGCTGCGCGTTCGGTCAGGCCGACACTGGCGACCTGCGGCTGGCAATAGGTGCAGCTTGGGAAAACAGTAATCAGCTTCGGCACGTGATTGGTAAACATGCCTTCAACCGCCTGAATGGCTTCGTAACTGGCCACGTGCGCCAGCAACGGCGGTCCGATGATGTCGCCTGCCGCAAACACGCCCGCGATGCTGGTCTGATAACGATCGCCGGTCTGAATGTAACCGCGCGGCGTCAAATCCACCTTCGCGCCGCCGGGCAACAGCGGTTGGACACCAATGGCCACGAGGCAAACCTCGGCTTCGATGCTTTCCTTCGTTTTGCCTTCGACGGTGATTTTCACGCCGTCCTTGCCGGCTTCAGTGCCAACGACCTTGGTATTGGTCAGCACCGTAATGCCAAGTTTCGCGAACGCTTTTTCCACGGTCTGCGAAGATTCCGTGTCTTCCAGCGGCAGAATGTTCGGCATCATTTCGATAATCGTCACTTTGGTTCCGAACGCGTTGAAGAAGTAGGCGAACTCGACGCCGATTGCGCCCGCGCCGATGATCACGATGCTCCTGGGCTGTTTCTCCAGAACCATCGCTTCGCGGCTGCCGATCACCGTTTTGCCGTTGAAAGGAAAACCGGGCATCGGCCGTGAAACCACGCCGGTGCAAAGCAGCACTTTCGCAGCTTCGAGTTTTTGGGTTTTGCCGTCGCTGCCCTTGACGCTGACCAGGCCGGCCTTTTCCAGCGACGCTTCGCCGCGGATATAATCAACCTTGTTTTTCTTGAACAGATACTCGATGCCCGCGGCGTTTTTATCGGCCACACTGCGGGAGCGTTTGATCACCTTGCTCCAGTCGAAGTCGAGCTTGTCGAACTTGAAGCCGAATTCGTCCGCGCGATGTTTCATCAGGTGAAACAATTCCGCGTTGCGCAACAGCGACTTGGTGGGAATGCAGCCCCAGTTCAGACAGGTGCCGCCCGCGCGGTCTTTTTCCACGCACGCCACTTTTTTTCCCAGTTGCGCCGCGCGAATCGCCCCAACGTATCCGGCAGGTCCGCCGCCAATCACCACAAGATCGTAACTCATAAAATCAAATCAGCATCAGAGCCGGATTTTCAATCAACTGCCGCAATTCCCCGAGGTATTGCTCGCCCACCGCGCCATCCACTACACGATGATCGCCGCTTAATCC
>DASSNZ010000118.1:0-20407 GCA_035701135.1 Verrucomicrobiia bacterium | reverse complement strand
GGCGGCAAAGCTCGAATCGGTTTTCAACGCGCCATAAGAGGTGATTTCGATGTTGAGTTGGTTCTTGCTCCAGTTGAATTGCGGCCATGTAAGCGTGTCAATTTCACCCCGTCTCAGGCCGACACCAAACGCGAGCAGGAAAATTTTGAAAAGCTCCAAGTCCTGCTTTGGCAATTCGGCGTTTGCGTCCTGCGCGAGTTGCTCGGCGTCAATGCTGGACGTGTAGCGGTGATTAACCTGCTTGCCGATTTCCACCCCGTTGAGCGGCAACGGCTCAGGCAGCTTCAAATCAAGATTCGCCTCTGCAATGCGGCGCAACACAGTTTTTGAAAACAGACTGCGTGTGTTTCGGAGGATGCTTTGGGCTGTGGTTTCCGCGCGATGTTTTTTTATGGCATTGCCGGATTTGGCTTCGACGTAATCCAGTTTCCACTTCCTGATTGCGTTCGGCGTGATCTCTGAAAGCTGAACGACATCCACTTTTTCGCGCCAGACCACGCTTCCTTCTTTTCGGTCGTAGCGGGAACGGTCGCCGTCAATCTTGGCGACGGCAGCGACGAGACGCCGAAATTTACGCGTATAAATTTTTAGCGTCCTGGGCTTGATGCCGCCGTATGTTTCAACCGCCGAAATGAACTGGCCAACAGTGGGTGATGTTATTGTTTGCGTGGTGTTCGTCCACGGCTTGAACCGCTTTTCCGTTTCGCCCCATCCAGCTTTGTGCAGCGAAATGTAAATATCGCGCGCAATGCCAGCCGCACTGTCTTTATTTGGCGTGCGGAGGGGAAACCGCTTCTGTTCGCCTGCGAACGCGATTTGAACGTGCCAGTCGTTGCCGGTGCGTTTGAATAGCCGCTCGCGCCAATATCTCGCATCCATCTTCGAGAGTTTTGGCTTAGTCTGTGGCTTATTTTGGGCGATGAGCTTTGCGCTGAGTCCTCGGGTGAAATCCTCGGCTTCCGAATGGCTTTTTTTTGGCTTAAATTTCGAACTCATTGGCTTATTTTTGGCTTGATTTGTATGTCCGAACATGTCACGGTCTGTCCAAACATTAACAAAGATAAACCGCCGATGACAACGATATTTTGTCACAATTTGTCCAGACAGTTTTGGACGATTTTATGAAGGTATACACAAGGACTCATAAGCCTTTGGTCAGGGGTTCAATTCCCTCCTCTGGCACCACTTTAAACCCGGATCCCCGACATCCGAAGGCAATCTGCACTCTTCATTTGCCCTCTCGGTTTATGTGATTTAAAGAAAAATCAGGCGATCGTCAAATTGCCTGACTGAATTTTACGACTGCTCCACCATTCAAGTAATTTTTCAGAGAACTTGATAAAACATCTTGGAAAGTGTTTCTTTATCATATGAACGTGGCTGTTGCCCATGACAGAATGCCAGACATCCAATCCGAGGCACATGACATTACCCGGCGTCAGTTGCGGGAGTGGTTCAATTGGATAGACCGCATATTGGATATCCATCGCAGTAATTTTGTTTTTCGCCAGCCAACGGAAAATGAGCTTAAGGAACACAAGGCGGTTCTGAAGCTGAGTATCCGAACCTGTTTGATGATCAACGCGCTGATTGCAGACCCTGAATTCAATGAACCGGATTTGGTGGCTCGCTTGCAGGTTCGCATTCAGCAATTGCAGGATGCCTATGACACTTTCCACGATGCCACATTGTCCGATGAACAATCTGAGAAGATTTTGAAACAAGTCTTCCCGGAATGAACAAGGAACTCGAGGCGCTGATCCTCGCTTATGAAGCCGTCTCCGCGTTGATCATTAAGGCTCATCGCCAATGGGCCTTAAAACAGGATAAAAAACCGCCAGCCATTCCGCCAAAAGCCTGATAAGCCTTGGTCGGGGGGGCAATTCCCTCAACTTCCAATTGCACGAGCAGCGCCAATGAAATTCGCCGTCGGAAATTTATTTTTCCTGGCTGCCATGTTTTTATTCATCGGCTGCCGGACGGCATCTCGGGAATCCGCTTTTGAAAAGGCGAAAATAAATCCAGTTTCGGCAACTACGAACCGTGCCGCGATTTCGCGGAAATGGCACAGCGTGGAAATAATTCCTCGCGATGTTCCGGAGATAAGCCTGTGCGACAAGCTTAATCCAATCTGGTGGTTCGAAAACGCGGACGAACCGATTCCGCCGGCATGGTTCGAGCCGGATGCGAAATTGCGCGGGCTTCGGTGGTTTGCGCGGAATCCGTTTCACAATTTCAGCCGCTATGTCATCGGCATGTCGGATAAAAAATATATTCGAAGCGGACGTTATCCGCGCGAAATTTCCAATCCGAACGGCGGATGGAATTTCGCCGTCGCGCAACGTCATTGCGTTCCGCTGCCGTTTGTTTCGTATCGCCGCGGAAAATTTGAATTTTATTTTGGCTGGCGAGTGCGCGGGGATTTCGGAATCAAAATCAATTTCAATCCGGCGCGGACGCATCCTTTGAAAGTGAAACCGGTTTTGAACCGCTGACAGACGCGAACCTGCGCTGATGCTCGAAAATGATTTCCGCCGCAGTCGGAGAATAATTTTCAACGGATATTCGTTTCGATTGCGGAGGCCAGATTTGGAATGAGCGAAGATGGCGCGGATCAATCAATTGCGCCTTCGGAGATCAGCGATCCGGCGGCGTGCGCGCCGTAAAGTCCGCGATTGCTTTGGTTGAATTCAAATTTCAAATCCACGAGCAGATGTTCCAGCGTGATCAGTTTCCAATGGACTGGAATAAAAACCGTTTCGCCGTCGCGGCTGGATTTTTCCAGTTGATACGCGAGAAGAAAATGAAGCGCGTCGCGCGTGATTTTCGGATGCGCGGAAGGCGAATAATAAAATGTGCGCTGCGTCGTGTTCGCCGTGGCTGCGCTGAAGGTTTTCAGTTCGATGTAGCACGGCGTTTTGCCGGGAATTTCAATGTCCGGATAACCGGTGACCTGCGCTTCGCCCGCGGAATTCACGGGTACACGCGCGGGCAATCCGCAATCGCGCAACGCGGCGCGAACGTAGGATTCAATGTGATTTCCGGCTTCGTTCGCGCGCGCGGCGTGAAGGGAATCTTTCGCGGCGCGTTCGCCGGCGAGTTTCGCCGCGCGCAAAATGCGATTTTTCAATTCCACGTGCGCCGGATTGTTCGTGTCGAAATCGAGAACGCGAAAATGCGTCGTTGCCTGGATGACTTCCTTGAACGGAATTTGTTTTTCAGGCTTCGTGATTTCAGCAAGGGTGAATTGCCGGTCTGCGGAAGGAGAATTTGTTCCGGCAAGGGAAACGGAAGAAAACGCGATGAGCAATAACAGCAATATTGGCGGCGATTTTTTCATGGCGGTGACGCGATTACGCCTGAGAGATTTCGCGGAGGCAAGTTTGTTTTTAAATAATTTTTTCGTATTATTCACGGGGCCGCTTTATGACGAAAATAAAACGAACGAACACGGAATTTGAATTGATTCGCGGCGATTGCGTTGAAGGCATGTCGCGGATGGAGAAGAATTCCGTGGATGTGGTCGTTACGTCGCCGCCATACAATCTGGGCATTGATTACGGAAAATACGACGACCGCAAACAAACCGGAGAATACCTTGCGTGGTGTCAGGAATGGGCGAGCGAAATCAAACGGGTGTTGAAAGATGGCGGCTCATTTTTTCTGAACATCGCCGGTTCGCCATCCAATCCGCTTTTGCCGTATCAATTGATTCTGGAATTCTCCAAATTGTTCGTTTTGCAAAACACATTTCACTGGATTAAATCCATCACGGTTGAAACGCGCGCTGGCGAACAGATTTCCGCCGGGCATTTCAAGCCCATCAATTCGGAGCGGTTCGTGACGGATTGCCACGAATTCGTTTTTCACCTGACAAAATCCGGCGACGTGAAACTGGATCGGCTCGGCATCGGCGTGCCTTACGCGGACAAGTCCAATATTGCGCGATGGGCGCACACGAACGGGAGCGACAAACGGTGCCGGGGCAACAACTGGTTTATTCCGTATAAAACAATTCGCAGCCGGGACAGGCAGCGTCCGCATCCGGCGACCTTTCCGGTGGAATTGGCGGCGCAATGTTTTCGGTTGCACGGACGCACTGGGGAATCGGTTGGTCTTGATCCGTTTCTTGGCATCGGCCATTCGGCGATTGCCGCGAAGCAATGCGGGCTGGCGCGGTTTATTGGATTTGAAATTGATGAGGAATATCTGAACGAAGCTCGACTGAATATTCAAAGCACGGATGCGCAAACAAATTTGCTTTGAGCAAGCGTCGCTTTTTACAAATTCACTTCACGAGAGTCATGGGAAGATGATTAAGGCAGTCAATTACCGGCAGGCCCGCAGCTATTAACACGGGCACAACGATTAAAATCAAAACGGCTGTCGTGACCGAGAAAAAAGAGAGCCACGACATTTTCGCGGGAGTTTTGCGCGTCCACACAATGCCGCAGTAAATGGCCGCCAATCAGGCAGTACATACCAATAAGGCATAATGTCCCACATCATCTGTGTGAATCCCGGCACTGGAACGTGATCCGTCGGCCAAGGCTTTTCATGCATTCGAGCCTGCACGACTTCCATCATCTGGCTGACACGCAGGCATCCCCAAAAAAGCCAACAAACAACTGTGAACCAGACGAGAATCAAACCATGGAGCGTTTTGTTTCCATAGTTGTGAACCAATCTTCTCAGGACGTGCCGCCATCCGCGCCCGCCATTCTCGGCGGCGAACTGGCCTTCGAGAACATCGGCGGTTCCGATTCGGCGTATTCCGATTAAAAACGCTTCGTCAGCGGACAAACCTTTGCTTTGCAACGCATTCACCGAATCGCGCAAGTGCGATTCGAGTTCGTCCAGATTTTCTTTCCGAAAATTTGGCGAGTGCGCGAGTTTTTCACGCCAGTTATGAAACGCTATGCCAAGGTCGAACTGAATTGGGGTTTCCATAATTTTGTCAAAGTTTCGTGGACTGTCATCCACTGTTGTCGTTCCTGCCGAAGCGCGTTTCTGCCTTTTTTGCAAAGGCGATAATATTTTCGTTTCCGTCCCACTTCCGACTCGCGCCATTCGGATTCGATAAGCTGCTCCTTTTCCATCCAGTGCAGAACGGGATAAAGCATTCCTTCCGTCCATTCGATTTTGCCTGCGGACAACTTTCGGACACGCTGAATGAGCGCATACCCGTAGTTTTCATTTTCGGTCAAAACCGAAAGCACGAGCGGCACCGTGGAAGCCGCCACCAATTCCTTTGAAAGCATGAATAACGATACCTAGCATTGAAATGCTTGTCAAGCGTGATTGATTTTGAATCGGCTTAAAATTAGGCTAAAACAGGTCTTGCAAAGCGGCGGGGGCAAGACTACGCTTTGCGCTCTTTTCGGAAAACCGATCAGGAAAATTGATTTTTTATGGCAGTTAAAATTCGTATGAAGCGGGTCGGAGCGAAGAACACGCCCGTGTTTCGCATTGTTGTGGCGGACAGCCGCAGTCCTCGCGATGGCAAATTCATCGAGGAAATCGGCACGTATCAGCCGTTGAAAAAGGGCGATAACTTCACCCTGAATCTCGACCGCGCGAAATACTGGGTCGGCAAAGGCGCGCAACCGAGCGAAACCGTCGCCAGCTTTATTAAAAAAGCCGGCAAGGCCGCGGTCGCCGCCGCCTGATTTGTTCTGTTTATGCAGGCCTTTCTCGAATACGTCGTTAAAGGGCTGGTTCAACATCCCGAAGCCGTGACGATTACGCCGGTCGAACGGGACGGAACGACCGTGTATGAGTTGCGCCTGGACCCGCAGGACATCGGAAAAGTAATCGGCCGCCAGGGCATGACAATCAATGCGATTCGTTCCCTGCTGCTCGCGGGCAGCGCGAAAAAAGGATTGCGTTGCACGGTGGAAATTGTGGAAGAAAAGTCCGCCGCGAATTGAGCTTCGGGCGCGCGCCGGGAAAACATTTGCCGCGACACGTTGAATGAAAATTGACGTGCTTACTTTGTTTCCGGCAATGTTCGCCGGGCCGCTGGATGAAAGCATTATTAAACGGGCGCGCGAGGCGGGTTTGCTGGATTTGGCCATCCACAATTTGCGGGATTACACCCATGACCGCCATAAAACAGTGGATGACCGCCCGTTTGGCGGCGGGCCGGGAATGTTGCTGAAACCCGAGCCGATCTTTGAAGCGGTGGAAGCAATTGCGCGGGAAAAAACGCGCGTGATTTTGATGTCGCCGGCGGGGCGGCCTTTCAGTCAGGCGATCGCGCAGGAATTGGCCCGGATGGATGATTTATTGATCGTGACCGGCCACTACGAAGGGTTCGACGAACGGATTCGCGAGCATTTGGCGGATGACGAATTGTCCATCGGCGATTACGTTCTGACGAACGGCGCGTTGCCCGCGATGGTGGTGGTGGATGCGGTGACGCGGCTGCTGCCCGGTGTGCTGGGCGACGACGAAAGTTCAAAAGAAGAATCGTTCAGCGGCGGTTTGCTGGAATATCCGCAATACACGCGGCCGGCGGAATATCGGGAAATGAAAGTCCCGGAAGTGTTGTTGTCCGGCAATCACGCGGAAATCGCCAAATGGCGCGCCGAACAATCGAAACGGCGGACAAAAGAACGAAGACCGGATTTGTTATGAATTTAGAATTTTGATTTTTGGTTTCCGGGCGGCAGGCTGCGGAATCAAAAATCAGAAATCGAAAATCGAAATTTTATGAACCAGGCATTACTTGAAAAAATTCAGTCCGAGCAATTTCGCAAAGACAACGCGGAATTCGGCGTGGGCGACAGCGTGCGCGTCCACACCAAAGTTGTCGAAGGCGACAAAGAGCGCATTCAGATTTTCTCCGGCGTTGTCATCGGCAAACGCGGGCGCGGTCTGAACGAGACGTTCACCGTCCGCCGCATCAGCTATGGCGAAGGCGTCGAGCGCGTATTTCCCGTGCATTCACCGCGCGTGGATAAAATTGATGTCGAGCGCAAAGGATCGGTTCGCAGAGCCAAACTCACGTATCTGCGCAAACGCCTCGGAAAAGGCGCGACGTTGGTGAAGGAAAAAGCCCGCGTCACAACCGCGGCGGCCAAATAACTTTTCCGCAGTTCACTTGGAAAAACGAGCGAGGCTCCGGCCTCGCTTTTATTTTGCCGCGCCGGGCTGTTTTCCAAAAACGCCGGGCTTGAAAGCGTCGCGTTTCGGGTTAGGTTCCAGCCATGATGACAATTCGCCGGGCGCATGAACGCGGCCATGCCGATTATGGCTGGTTGAACACGTTTTACACCTTTTCCTTCGCCGATTATTACGATCCGCAATGGATGGGTTTTCGGACGTTGCGAGTGATCAATGACGACACCATCGCGGGCGGCGGTGAATTCGGAACGCATCCGCATCGGGACATGGAAATCATCACGTGGGTTTTGAGCGGCGCGCTGGAACACAAGGATTCCATGGGCAACGGACGAATCATTCGTCCCGGCGAAGTGCAGTACATGGCAGCAGGAACCGGCGTGAAACATAGCGAAGCCAATCCGTCAGACGAGCCGGTGCATCTCCTGCAAATCTGGATTCTGCCGGATCGCAAAAATGTGAAACCGACTTACGCGGACCGTTCGTTTGCTGACGTGAAAACTGGAACGCTTCAGTTGATTGCGTCCAGATCCGGTCGCGACGGCTCTATTGCAATCAATCAGGACGCGGACGTTTTCATCACGAAATTCGGCGATGGCGATCGGTTTGAACATTTTCTGAAACCGGAACGCCATGCCTGGGTGCAGGTGGCGAAAGGCGAATTGGCTTTGAACGGAGAATTGCTTCACGCCGGCGACGGCGCGGCTGTGACTGGCGAGAGCAGGCTTGCATTTTCCGCCGGGAAAAACGGGCAGGCAATTCTGTTTGATCTGAATTAAAACCGCGCGCGAATTTCACCGTTTCGCGCCGAAAAAGTTCACCGGGAGAAAAAATGATAATCAGCGCCGGTTTTCGGATTCGTCCTGAAGACGTTTATTGTTGGCGTCGTTCGCTTCGAAAAATTGGACCACTTTCCAGACGGTAAATCCCACCGCGCTCAACGCGCAGATGGCAATTGCCAGGCCGATGACAAACTGAATCCGCTTTTCCGGCGCGACAGTCTTCAGCGCGATGACGAGTGACCCGAGCAAAGCCCCGATACATGCGAGCAGAAATAAAATGAACCATCTTCGCTGAGACGATTTATTCTGAACCGCGTTGTCGCGATTCAGCATCACGCGGAAAAAGCCGATAGTGAAAATCCCGGCGGCAAGGGCGGCGATCACCGTCAGCGCGGAAAAACGAAATTTAACGACGGGATTGACCTGCCGGATCGAAGCGAGAAAACCGACGGCGACCGCGAGGCTCAACGCGGCGGACCACATGACGACCCTGTTGAAATCGCGGGAATTTTTTGAGTGATCTAATGTGTGCATACGCGCGAATGCCTTCTCTGAAATTTATTTTCGCCGGATCCACCGGTAAGTCTGAAAAATTGGAATTCCGACAGCGAACAATGTGGTCGCAGTGCTTCCGATCGTGTAAGCGAGAAAATATTTCGTCGGAACAAAAAATCCCGCGGCCCCGGACGCGGAAATCAACCACGACCATCCGGCCATTTTGCGTCCGCTGTAAGCATTGATGTCATACCAGCTTTGCTCCGACTTGAAAGCGGCAGGGATGCGAAAACCGTAAAGGTCGTTCATCGGCACTTTGCGATATATCAACGGCAGACAAATAAAAAATAATACCAACCCGGTTAATAAAACTGAAATTGCCGCGATGATCATATCCAGAATTTTTGAGCAATGATGCCGGAATCAAAATAGCATATCGGCATGGGATTTCAGGATGGAGTTTTGAAAACGGGAAAAATTCTCCGCACAGCCCGGGAAATTCACCAAAAACCCGCGCGCGAATTTCCCGTTTTATTTTTCAGCGACCGCGTTTGTCGAAGTTGTCGCGGGTTTGTAAAGTCCCGCGGCGATGAATGGTTTGAGGTACGCGCCGTAACCTTCGGCTTCCATTTTTTCAACGGGAATAAAACGCAGCGACGCGGAATTGATGCAAAACCGCAGATGCGTTGGTCCCGGGCCGTCGTCAAAGACATGGCCCAGATGCGAATCGGCGGTCTTCGAGCGGACTTCAGTGCGCTCCATGCCAAAAGAGTGGTCGGCTTTTTCCTGAATCAACGACGGCGAAAGCGGTTTGCTGAAACTCGGCCAGCCGCAGCCGGAATCGAATTTATCGAGCGAACTGAACAACGGCTCGCCGGAAACGACATCCACGTAAAGTCCCGCGCGATGATTGTTCCAGAACGCGTTTTGAAACGGCGGTTCGGTCGCGGCATCCTGCGTCACTTTGAACTGCATGGGATCGAGCATTTGTTTCAACTCTTCGCGGGAGGGTTTTTTAAAATTTTGCATAGAAACGGTGGGCGAATTGGTGAATTGAGAACTCGTCGTGCGAACGCGCGCGGATGGAAGTTGTCCCAGAGCGACGGCAAGGCCCGTTAATAATGCCGCGAACGCGCCGGCGTACAACAGGTTTTTTCGGGAGCGGATCATGGCGCAACATAGCATGGAATTCCGGAATTGCCAAGCGAGTGACTCGAAGAGTTCACGAACCCGGCGCAATTCAGAAACGCACGGGCGCGCACACCCGCGCCAGAACTAATTTACGCGTACGATTTTTTGTCCGCGTTTTTGGAAAATCTGGTCCGCCAGAACGCCGATCAGAACCACCGCGCCCATGACAGCGAAGTTGAGCGAACTGGGAATGCCAAGGAGATTCACCAGATTTTGCAATACCTGCAGCAATGCCACGCCGATGATAATTCCAATGATCGAGCCTTCACCGCCGCGCAGGCTGCATCCGCCGAGAACCGCGGCGGCGATTCCGTAGAGTTCGTAAAAATTTCCCTGCGTCGAAGGCGAAACCGAGTTGGTGTAAAACGCGAACAGAATTCCCGAGATTCCGGTGAGCAACGCCGCCAGCACGTAGCTGCCGGCAATTACGAATCGCGTGTTGATTCCGGAAAATCGCGCGGCTTCTTCATTGCGTCCGACGGCGTAGAGATAGCGCCCATACGTCGAGCGATGCAGCACGACCCACATGATGACGGAAATGACAATCAGCAGCACGAACGGCATCGGCAGGCCGAACAATTTTCCGTTCGCCAGATTTTGCAGCGCTTTGAATCCTTCCGCGTGGCCGAATCCTTTGGTCGTGTCTCGCGCGATGAACCGCGCGACGCCGCGATACAAAAGCAAGCCGCAAAGAGTGACAATGAACGGTTGCATGTTAAATCGCGTGATCAGGATGCCATGCGCCCAGCCGAGCAACAGCGATACAACAATCACAAACAAAATGCCGAGCGGCCACGCCCAATGCCAATCGGTCAGCGCCATCACCAGCAACATTCCGATCAACGCGATCATCGAGCCGACGGACAAATCAATGCCGCTGGTGATGATGACAATTCCCGCGCCAAGGCTGAAAATGCCGAACAGCCCGATGATGTTCGCCATGTTGATCATGTTAGGCTGCGAGAAAAATCGCGGATTTTCAAATCCGGTGATGGCGCACAAAACGACCAGTAAAACAAAAATTCCGAGTTCTTTCTTCATGAGATTTTGAACCGCAATACGCGCTAATGAATGCTAATTTTTTTGATTCAGATGTGTTAAATCGTTGCTATTACAGACCGCGCCTGACAATCCTCCGTCCTTGTGAATTTCAATTTTCATGGATCGTGTTGATCAACGCTGATAAACGGTTTCAGTTTCAAACGCCGGTTTCGCGGCGGGAATTTTTTTTCCAATCGCCAGTTGCATCACGTTTTGCTCATTGCAATCGGCGCGTTCGAGCACGCCGGTGATTTCGCCCTCGTGCATCACGGCGATGCGGTCGCTGACATTTAAAATTTCCTCCATGTCGCTGCTGATCATCAGAATCGCCGCGCCGCGTTCGGCGAGTTGGCGCATGAGCCGGTAAATCTCCGCTTTCGCGCCGACGTCAATTCCGCGCGTCGGCTCGTCGAGAATCATCACTTTTGGATTCATCGCCAGCCATTTTCCGAGAACGACTTTCTGCTGGTTGCCGCCGCTCAAATTCAACACGCGCGATTCCACGCCGGGTGTTTTAACCTTGAGAGACGAAACCTGCTCCCGCGCCACTTCGTATTCCCGTTTTTTCTGAATCAGGCCGAAACGCGCAAATGCCGGCAGCGAAGGCAGCGTGACGTTTTCGCGAATGGACATTTCGACGACCAGCCCTTCGGTCCGGCGATTTTCGGGGACGAGATAAATGCCGTGCTGAATGGAATCGCGCGGAACACGAATCGAAATTGTTTTTCCGGCCAGGCTGATTTCCTTTCGAGGCGAGCGGTCCAGGCCGACAATCGCTTTGGCCATTTCCGAACGTCCCGCGCCGACCAGCCCGGCGAACCCGAGAATTTCCCCGGCGGCGGCATCGAATGAAACCGTTTTGCCCGGATGCAACGGCGTGGAAATATTGCGCGCGCGAAAAAATCCCGGCGTTTTTTCCGCGTTGGACTGGACGTAAAAACTTTTGATTTCGCGCCCGACCATCATGTTCACCAGTTTGTCGTGCGTCGCTTCGTCATGGGAAAGTTCGCCCGCGTTTTTTCCGTCGCGCAAAACAACCACGCGGTCGGCGCATTCGTCAATTTCGCCGAGCCGATGCGAAATATAAATGATGCTGACACCCTGCTCGCTGAGTTCGCAGACCAGTTCGAGCAGGCGTTTCGTTTCGGAAATGGTGAGGCTCGAAGTCGGCTCGTCCATGATGATGAGCCGCGCGTTGAGCGAAAGCGCCTTGGCGATTTCGACCATCTGCTGGTGCGCGAGCGACAGTTTGTCCAGCCGTGTTTTGGTGGAAACCTGAAGTCCGAGCCGTTGAAGAAATGGCGCGGTGTCCGCGTGGATTTTTTTCCGGTCAATCAAACCCAGCGCGTTTCTCGGTTCGCGTCCGAGAAAAACATTCGCGGCGACATCGAGATTATCGAGAACGTTGAGTTCCTGGTGAATGAACGCGATGCCGAGCCGCATCGCATCATTCACGTTTTCGATTTTCACCGGCTTTCCGTCCACAAGAATTTCGCCTTCGTCGGGCTGATGGACGCCGCCGAGAATTTTCATCAGCGTGGATTTGCCCGCGCCGTTTTCTCCGCAAATCGCGACGACTTCGCCGGGCATGATTTGCAGGTTGACGGAATCAAGCGCGATGACGCCGGGAAATCTTTTGGAAATCCCGCGCATTTCAAGGAGTGGCGCCGCAGGCATAATTCTGGCAGTGATGGACGCGCCGACAGCGCGCCGAATCAAAAAGCTGTTGTCAATCTGGCTCCGGATTTTTGCGACGACATCGGATTATTGGCCCAACAGTTTTTTCAACTGTGCCTGAAACTCGGCGACGTTGTCTTTTTTGATTTCCCGGGTCGGAATGAAAATTTTTCCGCCTTCCCCATTGAGTTGCGTTTTGTCGCCACCCAAATATTTGGCCATTCGCGTAATGGCTTGTTTGCCGAATTCGTAAGGCTGTTGAACGACGGTGCCGTAAATATCGCCGGATGCGATTCCGGAGAGTGTGTCCGCGTCCTCGTCAAAGCAGACAATTTTCACTTTGCCCGCCTTGCCCGCGCCGCGAACGGCGTTGAGAATCGCCGGGCCGTTGTAGCTGTAGAGTCCAACGAGGCACGCGATGTCCGGATATTTCACGAGCGTGTCTTCCGCGTTTTTCTGCGCGCGAACGTTGTCCGCGTCGTCGGTGCGCACGTCAATAATCTGAACGTTTGAGCCGGCGAGTTCTTTCTTGATGCCTTCGAGCCGGTCGTGCGCGTTTTGCGCGTCGAGCTTGCCGACGAAGAGCATGATTTTGCCGCCCTGCGGAAGCACTTCCTTGATCATTTGTCCGGCCTGAACGCCGGCGGCGACGTTGTCCGTGCCAATGTAGCACACGCGTTTGCTTTCCGGCGCATCGCTGTCCGTGGTGATGAATAAAACCTGCGAGGCAATCTTGTTCAGGAAGTCTGTTTGATTCGCCGGATCAATCGGGCTGGCGGCGATGCCGTCAATTCCGGCCGCGACGAGATCATTGAGAATTTGCTGCTGCTCCGCCGCATTGCCGCTGGAGGGGATGCGGAAATCCACGTCCACGTTGCCGAGTTCCTTCGCGGCGTCGTTGCAACCCGCGCGGGCGATGGTCCAGAAGTTCGCGCTGTTGTTGGAAACGAACGCGAGTTTAAGTTTTTTTCCGCCGCCGTTTTCCGCGGTGGAACCGCCGTTTTTCTGGCCGCAGCCGGAAATGGATGCGGCGAGAATGAGCGCGGGAATAATTGTTTTAAGCGTATTCAATTTCATAATGTGTTGTGTTGTTGGGTTGGATTGAATGACTGCGTCGGATTATTTTTAACCGAAAATAAATAGAGAATGGTGTTTCGATACGTTTGTCCCGGATGCAAAACAACCGACGGAAAATTCGGATGGTTCGGCGAATCGGGATAATGCTGCGGCTCCAGGCAGAACGCGTCGTGTTTCTGATAAACCCAGCCGCCTTTTCCGGTGATCGTGCCGTCGAGAAAATTTCCCGTGTAGAATTGCACGCCGGGTTCGGTCGAGAAAACCTGCATCACGCGTCCCGACGACGGATCATAAACGCGCGCCACGATGTCCATTCTTCCGGCGGGTTTGTTGATGACGAAGTTGTGATCGTAACCGCCGGTGAATTTGAGTTGTTCGTTGTTGTCATTGATGCGCGCGCCGATGGCGGTGGGCGTGCGGAAATCGAATGGTGTTCCTTCAACGGGACGCAGTTCGCCGGTCGGAATCGAAGTGCTGTCCACCGGAGTGAATTTGTCGGCGTTGATATAAACCAGATGCGAGAGAATATCGCCGTGGCCCGCTAGATTGAAGTAGGAGTGATGCGTCAGGTTCAGGATCGTGTCCTTGTCCGTCGTCGCCGTGTAATCCAGGCGCAATCCGTTGTCCTGCGTGAGCGTGTAAACCGCGGTGACATTGAGATTGCCGGGATAACCTTCCTCTCCGTCCTTGCTCAGATAATTCAAAACGAGCCGCGGGCCGTCCGGGCCGACCTCGGCTTTTTCCACCGTCCAGATCACTTTGTCAAAGCCCTTGTTGCCGCCGTGCAGAGCGTTCGGATAATCATTTGTCGCCAGCGTATAATTGACTCCATCTAGGGTGAATTTTCCTTTTGCGATGCGATTTCCGTAGCGCCCGATCAACGCGCCAAAATACGGGCTGTTTGTCAGATAGCCGTCGAGATAATTGTAGCCGAGCACCACGTCGCCGTAATGTCCGTGTTTGTCCGGCATTTTCAGCGAGGTGACAATTCCTCCGTAAGTCATTATATGCGCTTCCGCTCCGTTGTTGTTTCGCAAAATATACATTTCCACCGCATCGCCCGATGGAGTCGTGCCGAAAGGTTTCTTTGAAACGCTGCTGGAATGATTGGAAAAATGGTCCATTGCCGTGCAGCCGGCGAGGCATGCGCCGCAGACGGTCGCACCGATGAGAAGGATCCATTCGATCATGTTTTTTTTCACAGTATTTTATGTGTTAGGGTTTGAGTGGAATTGGAGATTGCGAACCAGAGTGGCCGATGTTGGAAAACCGTTTCGGGCGCGGATGCCGCGTGGAAACAAAATATGGACGGAAATGTTCCGCCAAGTTTCAGGTCATCGGATTTCACCGCGCCATGATAGTAAGGAGCGGTGTAATGGTCAAAGTAGATATGAAACCTGCCGCCCGATAAATCGGCGAAGGCTGAAATCCAATGAACGAAATTCGAAAAAACTCCGGCCACCGAAAACCGAATGCCGATGCGTGCGAAAGTTTGACCTTCGGAATTCGGCCTTCTCTCGGATTTCAGATTTCGGATTTCGAATTTCATTTCGCCTGTCCGTAGTAAGCGCCCGGACCGTGTTTGCGCAGGAAATGTTTGTCGAGCAGCGCGGATTGCATCGGCTTTGCTTTCGGATTGATCCGCAAGGTTTCGCTTGCCAGCCGCGCAATGAATTCCAGCACGCTCGCGTTGTGAACGGCATCGTGCGCGTCCTTGCCCCACGTGAACGGACCATGACTCGCCACCAGCACTGCCGGATGCTGCATCGGATCGAGCTTTTTGAAGGCTTCGACGATGACTTTGCCGGTATTTGCTTCGTAATCTTTTTTGATTTCCGCCGGTTTCAAAAGACGCGTGCACGGAACGTCGCCGTACCAGTAATCCGCCTGCGTTGTTCCGTAGGATGGAATGCCCTGGCACGCCTGCGCCCAGGCGGTGGCGTAAAGACTGTGCGTGTGAACCACGCCGCCAATTTCTCTGAACGCGCGATAAAGCACCAGATGAGTCGGCGTGTCGGAACTCGGTTTCAAATTGCCTTCCACGACAGCGCCGGTTTCGAGCGAAACCACGACCATGTGTTTTGGTTTCATTCCGACATACGGAACGCCGGAAGGCTTGATGACCATCAAACCGCGTTCGCGATCCACGCCGCTGACATTGCCCCACGTCTGGATCACAAGCCCTTCCGCGACCAGATCAAGATTCGCCCGGCAGACTTCGTTTTTTAATTTTTCCAGCATAAAAGGTTTAAACGCAAAGACGTGAAAGATTTAAACGCAAAGGCGCAAAGAGCGCAGAGGCGCAAGGAGGTAAAAACGAAAAAGACTTGCTCCACGATTCTCAGCGTTCTTTGCGTCTCTGCGTTGGATGAAATTTCAATGGTCATGACCAGCGTAAATCCACATCGGCTCGGTTTTTCCGGCACGCTCGAATCCACATTTGCGGTAGAAATCCAAAGCGCGCCCGTCAGCCACAAGCATGTGCTGATGAAATCCGGCATAACGCGCCTGGAGCCGTCGCATAATTTCCGAGCCGATTCCGCGCCCTTGGTAATCAGGAAGCACCAGAAGGTGAGGATAATAAACAACCAGATAGCCGTCAGAAATGGCGTTGCCCAGACCGACGAGCTTGGCATTTTCCCAAGCCGAAATCAGCGAATGCGAAGCCAGCAGAGCTTTGTGCAACAACTCGGGTTTCTCCGCCGATGACCACTCATTTGCGCGGTAAAGAGACAAGATGCTCTCAAGCGGCAAGTCGCGTTTTTCGGAATAATGAATCGCGGAACCGCTCATTTTATTTCCTCATTGGATTTCGATCGCAGACGCTTTTGATAGACCATCTCTCTTAAAAACGTCGTAGGCGTGGCATCTTTGTAGAAACCAAATCCAATCAAATCATCAGCCCCGTAGGGGCGGCATATATTGAAATCATTCTTCATTCTTTGAAAATGTATCGCGGGTCAAAATCCACATTGAACTTTTCCAGCAATTCAACGTATTCCTCGCGAAACGATTTCTTCGCGTGATGCTTTTGCTGGTTTTGAATGTAGTGAATCACCATGTCGAGCTGTGAACGGGCGTAGGAGAACGCACCAAAACCTTCCTGCCACGAGAACCTGCCAGCCATCCATCGCTTCTCGTTTATGAATTTGGATGAGCCGGCTTTTACGTCTCGCACCAAATCGGACAATGCGGCGTCCGGACGCAGGCCGACAAGCATGTGCAAATGGTCCGGCATATTGTTGATCGCAATCAATTTGTGTCTCTGTGCCGTCACGATGCCGGTGATGTATTTTTGCAATTCATCGTTGTGTTCAGGTGCGATGAGGTTTTGTCTGCCTTCCACGGCAAACACGACATGCAGGTAGATTTGCGTATAGGTATTTGCCATTTTGTTCAGCGATATGTCGCTCCTACGGAGCTTGAAATTGTTATTGTCTCGATTCTACAAAGATGTCGCACCTACGGTGCTGGTTTCGCTACGTTCGCTGTTGTTTTGGATCCGTGCTTTCTGATCCGTGTTGATTCGTGTCCATTCGTGGCTGAAAAAGGATTTGTTCATTTTCGCGCTCGGTTCCGAATTTCGAGGAGTTCCTTCATCACACCATAGAGATTTCCCTTCCATTCCTTCGTTCCAAACGCGTCGTGGAGCGTGCGATAAATTTTGTAAAGTTCGCGGTAAGTCGCGTGGGCTTTGGCGTTTGGTTTGTAAACGTGCGGTTTGAGGCCGGTCATTTTCTTCTGCGCCACGGCGAAGTTCGGATAAACACCTGCCGCCACCGCCGCAGCCACCGCGGAACCCAGCGCGCAGGTTTGCGCCGAGCGCGAAACCTTCATCGGCCGGCCGGTGACATCGGCGTAGATTTGCATCACCACCGGATTTTTCTCCGCGATGCCGCCGCAGTTGATCACCTGTTTGATCTTCACGCCGTATTCTTCGAAGCGATTGATGATCGTCAACGCGCCGAACGCCGTTGCTTCGATCAATGCGCGATAAATCTCCGCGGGGGTGGTGTAAAGTGTCTGGCCGATCAGCAAGCCGGTGAGCCGTTGATCCACCAGCACGGTGCGATTGCCGTTGTTCCAATCGAGTGCGATCAAACCTGATTCGCCCGGCTTGAGTTTCGCCGCTTCGGTGGTGAGCGATTCATGCGTGCCCGCTTTGCCGCAAGGCTGAATGTAATTCACGAACCAGTTGAAAATATCGCCGACCGCGGACTGGCCCGCTTCCAATCCGAAATGTCCCGGCAACACGCTGCCATCAACGATGCCGCACAGTCCGGGAACATCCGCGAGGTCTTCGTTGTTCGCGCAAACCGCGATATCGCACGTGCTGGTTCCAATAATTTTCACCAGTGCGCCCGCCGTGACTCCAGAGCCGATTGCGCCCAGATGCGCATCGAACGCGCCGACCGCAACGGGAATTCCGGCTTTCAATCCGGTGCGTTTGGCCCACGCGGCCGTCAGTCCGCCGACCGCTTTGTCCACGGTTTCAACCCGCGTGGTCAAACGCTCGCGCAAGGCGCCAAGTTTGGGATCCAGTTGCGCGAGAAATTCCTTGTCCGGATAGCCGCTCCATTTCGCATTCCACATCGCTTTGTGACCGGCGGCGCAAACTCCGGCGACGAATTTGTCCGGATGTTCCGTTCCCGTGAGCGCGGCCGGAACGTAATCGGCAAGTTCAATCCAGGAATGCGCGGCGTTGAAAACCTGCGGCGCAGTGCGAAGGCATTTCAGGATTTTGCTCCAGAACCATTCGCTCGAATACGTGCCGCCGCATTTGGCGAGATATTGCGGGCGAATTTTTCTCGCGAGCGCGGTGATTTCCGCGGCTTCGTTGACGCTGGTATGATCTTTCCAAAGCCACGCCATCGCGGCGGGATTACTTTCGAATTTTTTCTGAAACGCGAGCGGTTGACCGGTGGCATCAACGGGCAGGGGAGTGCTGCCGGTCGTATCAACACCAATGCCGACGACTTGATCCGCGCTGAAGCCGCGCACGTTTTTCTTCGCCAACGCGAGCGCCTGCTTGATCGTGATCTCCGCGCCTTTGATGTAATCGGCCGGATGCTGCCGCGCGAGATTGGGATCGCGGCTGAGAATTACGCCTTCGGTCCCATGCGCGTAAGCCCAGACTGCGGCGGCGACTTCCGCGCCATTGGCGACATTGACGACGAGCGCGCGAACCGAGTTCGTACCGTAATCCAAACCGATCGTGTATTGAGGCATAGCTTTAGAAATCTGATTTAACGCAGAGTCGCAGAGACGCAAAGGGCCGCAGAGAAAATGAATTGAGAAGTCCAAAAACCTCTGCGCTTCTCTGCGGCCCTTTGCGTCTCTGCGTTGAAATGCTTTTTTAAAGTCATTTTCGTTTTCAGATGAGTCACGAATTCCAGCCGCGGTTTTGCGCGTAATACACTTCGTTCCAGCGCAGTTCTTTTTTGAATTCGAACACCGAAGTTTTTTCGCCGATCAACAGAAATTCCAATCCCGCGATCTCCGCGAAATCCTCGAGATGTTCGCGCGTGAGCGCCTGGCTGAAACCGGTGTGATGCGCGCCGCCGGCATAAATCCAGCAGGCGCACGCGTCTTCGAAATTCGGTTTGCATTTCCAGACGGCCTGCGCGACGGGCAGTTTCGGCATTGGCTGTTCCGGTTTGACGACTTCGACTTCATTGACGAGCAAGCGAAAGCGATTTCCGAAATCCATCATCGCCGCATTCAACGCCGCACCCGGTGGTGTGTTGAAAACGAGTCGCGCCGGATCGGCTTTGCCGCCGATGCCGAGCGGATGAACCTGCAGCGAAGGTTTTCCATCCGCAATGGACGGACAGATTTCCAGCATGTGCGAACCGAGAACAACTTTGCCCGCCGGGTTCAGATGATACGTGTAATCTTCCATGAACGACGTGCCGCCTTTCAGTCCGGACGCCATCACTTTCATCGCGCGAACCAGCGCCGCCGTTTTCCAATCGCCTTCACCCGCAAATCCAAAACCGCTGGCCATCAAACGTTGTGGCGCAAGTCCCGGCAGTTGAACCAGACCATGCAAATCTTCAAACGTGGTGGTGAATCCTTTGAATCCGCCGTCCGCAAGAAACGCGCGCAAACCGAGTTCAATCCGCGCGGCTTCGCGAATGGATGAATGACGCTTGCCGCCTTTGCGCAAATCCGGAGCGATGTCGTAGGTGGATTCGTATTCGGAAACGAGTTGATTGATTTCCTTGTCGGAAAATCCGTTCACGACTTTCACCAGATCGCCGACACCGTGCGTGTTGACGGAATAGCCGAATTTGATTTGCGCCGCGACTTTGTCGCCTTCAGTCACGGCGACTTCGCGCATGTTGTCGCCGAAGCGGACGAACTTCGCATTCTGCCAATCGTGCCACGCTGCTGCGGCGCGCGCCCAGGTTTCAAGTTTTTCCTGAACCGAACTTTCCTGCCAGAAGCCAACCACCACTTTGCGATTGATTCGCAAACGGCTCATGATGAATCCGTGCTCGCGATCGCCGTGCGCGGCCTGGTTCATGTTCATGAAATCCATGTCAATCGTCGCCCAGGGAATGTCGCGATTGTATTGCGTGTGCAGATGTGCGATCGGTTTGTGCAATTGTTTCAAGCCATTGATCCACATTTTCGACGGCGAAAACGTGTGGCACCAGGTGATCAGGCCAATGCACTTCGGCGCGTTGTTGGCTTCCTGGCAAAGTTCCGTGACCGCATCGGACGAAACGAGCACCGGTTTGAAAACCACTTTCACGGGAATGGCGCGGGCGGCGTTCAGGCCTTTGGCAATTTCCTGCGAATGCTCGGCGACTTTTTTCAACGTCTCAGGCCCGTAAAGATGCTGGCTGCCGGTGACAAACCAGACTTCGAGTTTTTTCAAATCAGGATTTAGGTCATCCATAAAATTTATGCCGCGTGGAAGTTTGTTACGCTTGTTTCGTTTGAATTGGATTCCGTCATTGGCAAAATCAGCCGATCCAGACCCGCCGCGACCAGCCCGGCGACTCGACGGC
>DASSNZ010000117.1:0-2662 GCA_035701135.1 Verrucomicrobiia bacterium | reverse complement strand
ACAGCACGCCATTCCGGTCGGATCCATCGCGCGCGCTTCGCGGACCATGTACGCCCACGCGAGCAGCGTGATGCCTGCGAGCGATGCGATTACGATTCGTTGGTCGCGTTTGAGAATGGATTCCATCGTTTGAATTCTGAATATTGTGTTTAACTTTGAGCAGTTCAGAACAAAATTTACCGGAGTTAAAAAAATCCGGCAAAGCAAAGTATCGTCGCGGATTCTCGACAGAAACAGCCACAATTTCCAATTTTTCTGCCGACAAGAATGTCAGCGGCGCTTTGGTGGCGGCACTTTACTCCGCGAGCATCAATTGTTCATCTTCGATGGAGCGGGAATGGGAACGCGGCGCGCCGGCCACCGAAATGCGATTTTTCCCGGCGGCTTTGCTGCGGAACAGACCGCGATCCGCCCTGGCCAGCAATTCGCGCGTGTTTTCCGCGTCGTCGGGAAAGGTCGCGACGCCAAACGATGCGGTGATTCGCGCGTTGATATTTTCCTTTTGCAGAAACGGCGTTTCCGTCAGCGCGTGTTTTAATTTCAGCACTTTTTCCGTTGAACGGCTTTTGTCCTGGCGCGGCAGAACGACGACGAATTCATCGCCGCCGTAACGCACGATGCGGTCGTCCTCGTCCAGCACGTGATGCGCCGCCTGCGCGACTTCCTTCAAAACTTTGCTGCCGAGCAAATGCCCGTGTTTGTCCACGACGCGTTTGAAATTATCGAGATCGAAAAACACGAGCGAGAGTTTGTCCTGGCGCGCGTTGGGCGTTCCGATAAAGCGGTCCAGATAACGATGCAGATAGCGCGTGTTGTTGAAACCGGAAACGTCATCCGTGACGGACAATTTCAAAACGCGATCATGTTCTTTTTTTAATTCGACGGACAGGCGGCGCATCCGCAGCAGATTGGCGACGCGCGCGCGCAATTCATTTTCCTCGAACGGGCGGACGATTAAGTCATCCACGAGCCGGCCGAGATGGCGCGTGGGCCGGCTTCCGGCGCGGCGAAACGTGAGAAGCAAAAAGGGAAGCAGAACGGGTTCCTCGGCTTTGCGGCGCGCGCGAATTGTCGAGTGCAGGCGCTTGAGCGACGGGCCGTCCACGATGGCGAGATCGAATCGTTCGGCGAGCAATTCCTCGGTGTGAGCGGACACGATTTCGTATTTGCCGGCGAGCCAGTCCTCGAGCAAATGGCGGTCGGGTTTATTTTTGACCTGAATCAGTATGCGCTGCAAATCCACAGTTCAATTTACCACGAACCGGCGGCCGGCCAACTTGGGAAAATCCCGCGTGAGGATGTTGGGAAAATTGAACATGGAATGGATAAGCTGAAACACAGCCCTCGTTCCAATATTGACAAACCCTTATAGAGTATCCAACGCGGTTTTACGCGGCGTGGCTCTCATTCTCACGAATCAACTCATCAACTCGCTTCCAGTCAATAATCTCACGAGTCAGACGCCACAACTCAAGCGAACGCAGCATATGCTTGAACAGCATATAAAAGATGCCACTCATAAATCCGAGCATAAGCCATCCATACCAAGCTGACGGATCGGATATGATAACCAACAGCAAAAATGCAATATAGATGGTAAAAATTATCCAAGACCAAGGCCGACTGCTTCGCAACATACCTATGAACGTCGGAACTGTATCTCGGTGTTTTTGGAAACGTTTGAGAACTATAATTTCATGCCGGGTGAGATACATACCATAATAATCGCCTAACATTTAAATCACATCCCGCGTCGCCGGATTTCCTCTTTTTTCTCTTCGAGTTGGGATTGCAGCGATTTGCGTTCGGCGGCCAGTTGCTGTTTCAGCATTTGCTCTTTGTCGAAATCGCCGGAGGAAATGGCGCGGGCGATTTCCGATTCAAGCGCGATTTCGCGTTCGGCGATTTTGGCGGTGAATTTGGAATCGAGTTCCGCCAGTTGTTTTTTCTGGTCGTCGGAAAGTTTCGCGGCGGGAGATTTTTTGTTCAACCGTTCCATCGCGAGTTCGTAGGCGCTTTTCATAAATGAACAATTAACGTCAGTGATCGGCTTTCTTCTTTTTCCACGGCATGTCGGGAAATTTCTCCGGCGGTTTGGCGGGTGGCGGTTTTACAAATTCCAAATCAGGATTTGCTTCCGGCGCGACGGTGGATTTGTCCTCGCGCCAGGACGCGATGCGCGCCTGCATTCCGTGATGTTCGGCGGCCGTTTTGTCGCCGGCTTTCATGTGAAACAGCGAAAGATTCGTGTGAACAAGCTGGTCGTTGGGACGAAGCTGCCGGGCTTTTTCGCCTTCGGCAATCGCGGCCGCGTAATCGCCGAGGCGATAATGCGCCATGCCGAGCGCGAGTTGGGAATCAAAATGCGCGGGATCAATCGCAAGCACGGCTTTGAGTTTGGAAATCGCGCTTTCGTAATTGCCGGTGCTGAAATCGAACATCGCTTCGTCGTATTGTTCCTGGAGAGTCATGATGCGCTGGAAAATTAACCGCGAAAAATCCGGGAAGCAAGCGGCGCGTATTGTGCGGAGCAACTAAAGCTTGGGAGCAGAATTGTCGAGCGAAGCCGACGCGGGCAGGGAATTTCCTGAAACGTAATTCGCACATGGACTTATGAACCTCCCGACGGCGGTAGGGCGCGTCACTCCGTGCGCGCCGCAGC
>DASSNZ010000116.1:0-15656 GCA_035701135.1 Verrucomicrobiia bacterium | reverse complement strand
TTCAAAATCTCAGGCGCATAGCGGTTCAGGCCGATTTCAAAATTTCGACCGCTGTAAAAATCATCGTCGAGTAATTTGCCGTTTAGCGTCAGACGCGCCACATCGCCGACGTAATGGATTCGCAGCAACGGCTGACGATTCAAATCCAGACTCGACGGTAGTTTGATTTTCCAAACCGCCGCATTGGTAAAATCTCCATCTGTCGGCGCGATGGCAATGTGAGATTTGCCCGCGCTCATTGGGATTTCACGCGGCGGACCGGCAGGTTTTAACAATTCGACTTTTACTTTCGCGATTGAATGTTTTTGCGATTTGTCGAAAACAACTTTGCCGTCCGCTTTTTGCAACGCAAGCGAATCGGCTTCGTTCAGCAAAACGATTTGAATTGATTTACCGTTTGCCGACTGCAACTGAATTGCCGGTTTACGGCCGGGCTTTATGTTTTTGAATTCAGATATTTTTGACGCAAGCGTTGCCGGATCAAAAACAAACTCAGCTTTGACTCCAGGCGTTTGAGCGAAATAGAAAGTATCCGTCCTGCCATCATCAATTCCACAAATCGGCTGCGCCGTTGCATAAAGTAATTTTACACCGCCGAGATCGAGGTTGAACGGCCAGAAAAAAAATTCATTTGCGGGAATTGTCACTGCCTTTTGCGGGAAAACGAATTCTCTATCGGGCAGGTTCAATCTGAACCGCACATTTTTTTTCGGCGGCATGGCCTGGAGCCGTTGGTAATTGTTCACGAAAACAAAACCGGAATTTCCATCCGAGCGAACCGCCCATCGCAACGTGATCAAATCCGTTTTATTCGTCGGCTGCAATTCCGGCATTGCCGCAGGCATTTGCGCGAGTGCGCTGCCGAAGTCATGCAGAAACAAATGCAATCGTCGCAGCCAGAAATATTGCGGATTCAATTGACCGTATTCGCCAATGGGCGCATTGAAATCGTAATTTTTCACCGGCAAATCGTTTGGATAGCCGGTTGCTTGCGATTCCTGTAACGTCGTCAATTTGCCATCAGGATTTTGTCCGCCGTGAAACATATAATAGCCCATCAGCGAACTGCCGCTACCGAGCTGGCACAGCGCAACAGCTTCCACGTCGCGCGGATCGTAATTCATCCGGCGGTGATACGACGCGGGCATTCCGCCACCGATTTCGCAAGTAAGGTATGGATATTTTTCCGTGCCGGCCGTGTCACCGGATTTACGATTTCCCAACGTGTCGTTGCCGACGCCAGTATCTGTCCGCGTGGACTTAAAAGTAAATTTTTGCCAACTGGCGCCCGCCATCGGTTCGAGAGTGCGTTCCCAAAATCCGTCGGCATACGCGCCGAATAACGGCAGTAATTCACCCAGCGGTGGCGGCGTTTTCATCGCCGGCCAACCGGTCTTGATGTAAAATGGAACGTCAATGCCGGCATCCATCGCGATTTTTTTCAATGCCATGAGATAATCCGGCGAACCGCGAAATTCATTGCCCACTTGAATGCCGATGACCGGACCGCTGTTTTTCCACAATTCGCCGTGAAGTTGTTCGGCGATTTGTCCGTAGAGAATTTTTACCGCGGCAAGAAAATGGGTGTCGGTCGAACGCAATTTCCAATCCTTGTGTGCCACGACCCAATCGGGAAATCCGCCATTGCGGACTTCGCCATGGCACCACGGGCCGCATCGAACAATGACTTTTAATCCGAGATCATTGCATGTCTGCAAAAACTTTTTCAAATCGCGTTGGCCGCTCCAATCCCATTGGCCTTCGATTTCCTCGTGATGAATCCAAAAGACATAAGTCGCGACTATGTCCACGCCGCCGGCTTTCATTTTCAAAAGCTCATCGCGCCACTCGTTTTCGGGAACGCGCGAATAATGAAATTCGCCCATGACTGGAAACCACGGCTGACCGTCGAACAACAGGCTGCGACTATTTACGGATATTTCGTGGCCTGCGGAATTTTTGTTTGAGCCAAGCTTGAAATAACCGGTTTGAGGCGGCGAAACATTTTGGACTGTGGCATTGAGCGTGGCGGCGCGCGCGATTGCGGGCCAAAACAGGATTGAGGCGAGCAGCATGCACAGCATTTTGCACCAAATTTTCATGGAATCGTGCGGATGCGAACCATATTCAAACGCGCCAAGGTCCGGTTTGGAACTGACAAATACAAATCCAATGACTGTTTCCATGATTTTGATTCGAATGCTTTGCAACAACAGATGCTGGCGGCTTATTCAAGGCTTCCGTTGTATTCATAATTCATTTGGATTGTTTTTTTAATTCCTGACTGGCACTGAACGCACCTCGATTTTGGCCGGCTCCAATCCATCGCGCGTCGCAGTCAGCGTGATTTTGCCGGACTTGAACGTGGAACGGATGGCGACGCGATTGATGCCGCATTCGGTGTCGAGGTAAAGATTGTTGACGGAATTCGGTGTGCCGCTGTTGTAGCCGCCGCGCCAAATTGCCGGACCGTCCAATTTGAAATCCACGCGCGCTTCATCCGTCGGGCAGCGACGGCCTTGCGCGTCCACAACTTCCACATCAAAGAACGCAACATCCGAGCCGTCGGCTTGCAGGCCATTTGAACCAACGTGTGGAGTCAGTTTCAATTTTTTCGCTTCACCGGCAGTTTCAATTTCATCCCGGGCCACAACTTTGCCCGCGACTTTGGCAACGGCGGATATTTTTCCGGGAATGAATTTAACGTGCGGAAACGCGTAAATGTAACCGGTGTTGCCCAGATTCCTGTTTCCTCCATCGTAAGTGTCCACAAAATCGCAAGCGCGGTTGGTTGTTCCCACCGATTTTCCATTCACGAAAAGTTCGACTGAATCACAATGATTGGCGGCGACGTAAATGGTTTTGACGGTGTTTGTCGGATACGTCCAATGTCCAATGATGTGGAGATCGGGCGCGGGATTTTGCATCACGCGATAAACGTAGTAAGCCTGTTTGGGCAGGCGAACGGCGTCCACTTTTCCACTGACGCGCGCCACTTCGCTGCTGTCCTGGCGTCCATCGGCATTCGCGTCCGACCAATAAATCGAAGCGTAACCCGACCACTTGGAATGCGCCGGATCGGTATTGGTGATGATATTGGCGAAATAATCGTGATAACGCGCGGCGGCGGCGAGACAAAACGTTTCCGAGTTCCAATGATACGTGTCGTTCGGGCCGGGCTTGAAACCGAAATGCGGCGGAGAAAAATCATCCCAGAACCGGCGCGCCGCCTCGTCGCGAAAATCCTCCGCCTCGATCAGCGGCGCGCGATCCCGACGTTCGGCGCTGTAGGCCCGGAACAAATTGGAATAACCCGGAAGCGAATCCGTGCGCGGATCCTGTCCGATCATCACGCCGTAATATTCCGCGACAGGCGTGGCCGCCGGATCGTTCAACGTGCGACAACCCATCGCGCGGCCGCCATGCGGATCCCATTCTTTTCGCAACTCCACCATTTGCCGCATGTGCTCGGGTGAAATGCTGTTGTTGCCGGCCTCCCAGAACAGAATGCTGGGATTGTTCCGAAAATAAATAATCGAATCGCGCATGACTTCCACGCGCTGTTCCCACTGGCGTCCTCGCACGTCCTTTTCCTTGTCGCCCGCCGGGCAGATTTCGATGATGCCGGTTTTGTCGCACGCCCGCACGTCCACCGGCTGCGGCGCGATGTGCATCCAGCGAATGTAATTCGCATGTGTGCTGCGAATCAGTCGCGCGTTGTAATCGTGCATCCAGTCGGGATACGCCTGGCCAAGCGCGGCCCAACTGTCCACCGAACGCTGCGCGTAACCGGTGAGCCAGACGAATTTGTCGTTCAGATAAACACCGCCCGTTCCCGCGCCGCCCTTGAATTCCGTTTTGCGAAAGCCGGTTTTGATTTTTTGCGCGTCAACGATTTTTCCGTCAACGGTGAGAATGGAATAAACGTCGTAAAGATCGGGATGCGCGTCGCTCCAGAAATTTGCGTTCGACAATTTCCCGCTCGCTTTGAAAATTTCCGTCTCGCCGTCCACCAGATCCGAAGTGTCGCCTTCCAGTTTCGCGCAAACATTTCCCGCGGCGTCCACGACGACGGCGGAGAGCGTGATGGATTGCTGGTCGCCGCTTTCGTTGCGCACCTGCGATTCGATATTCACGTCGCATGTTTTATTTTTAATGTCGAAATCCGAGCCGTAAATGTAAACGCCCGTCGTCTCCAAATTTTCGTAAAGCGGCAGCGTCTGATAAATTTTTCCGGTGAGCCGCAGCCAGATGTCGTGATTCAGCCCGCCGTAATTCGGATTGAACGCGCGGCCCATCCACTCGAACGCGACGCCGGTCGCCTCTTCCCGGTAATCGTTGCTGTTGTCCACTTTCACGGCGATGACGTTTTCCTCGTCGCCGAAATGAACGAACCGGGTCAGGTCCAGGCCGAGCGGCGTCACGCCGTTTTCATATTTGCCGACGAAATTTCCATTCACCCAAAAACGTCCGGCCTGTTTTAAACCTTCAAACTCCAGAAACACTTTTCCGTTTTTGGCATCCGCGGGGAGTTTGAAATGTTTTCGATACCACGCGATGCCGGCATACGGCGAGCGGTCGCCGCCGCTGTGGCTGATGATGTGCTGATAGGAATCCACGTCGTTGTAAGTGTGCGGCGCGGAAACATCCGTCCAGTGGGAATCATCGAAATCCATTTTCTCCGCGTTGGTCACATCTCCTTTGAAGAATTTCCAGCCGACATTAAAACTGGTCGTCCGGCTCGGCGACGATGGCGGCATGAAAATCTCCGCGCTCGCGTGTTGCGCGGGACAAACACTGATCAGAGCCACAATCAAAAATTGAATAAAGTTGTCAGGAATAGATCGCATTGGCCATTCACAATAGGAAGAACCGGAATAAAATCCAGTTCATATCGGGAAGAGGCCGGACGGATTTATATTCCATCCAGACCGCTGAAAATTCCGTGTTCAATCCGTGATTTCCGTATCAGCGATGTCCCGCGCCGCGCGATGTAACAGGCGCGGAATTCGTGGCTCCCGCGCCATTTCCCGCTTTTCACTTTCATGTTTTGGCTTAACTTCTTTTTCCGTGACCTTGAACGAGCAAATGACTGAACTGGCGAAATGCGCCAAAGCCGCGTCGCGCGAACTCGCGAAGCTGACGACGGCGGAAAAAAATTCGTGCCTGCTCGCGATGGCCGACGCTCTGGAGCAAAATGCCGGGGCGATCAAAAATGCCAACGCGCTCGATATGGAGGCCGGCGCGAAAATGGGACTTTCAACAGCCATGCTGGATCGTTTGAAGCTCGACGACAAACGAATCGCCGGAATGGCGAAAGGTTTGCGCGAAGTCGCCGCGCTCGCCGATCCGGTCGGGAAAATTCTCGACGAACGCGTCCGTCCAAACGGATTGAAACTCCGGAAAATTTCCACGCCGATCGGCGTCGTCGTCATCATTTATGAATCGCGCCCGAACGTCACGGCGGACGCGGCGAGCCTTTGTTTCAAATCCGGCAACGCGACAATTCTGCGCGGCGGAAAGGAAGCGCTGAATTCAAACCAAATCATCGCGCAAACGATGATTGACGCCGGAAAAAAAACACTCGCGCATTTTCCCGCTCGCGCAATTCAGGTTGTGCCGACAGCCGGTCGCGAGGCGATTCCGATTTTGCTTTCGCTCACGCAATACGTGGATTTAGCGATGCCGCGTGGCGGCGAGGGTTTGATTCGCGCCGTGGCCGAATGCTCGAAAGTTCCCGTCATCAAACATTACAAAGGCGTTTGCCATGTTTTCGTGGATGCCGACGCTGATTTGAAAATGGCGGAGGAAATCGCGTTGAACGCGAAAGTGCAGCGTCCCGCCGTTTGCAACGCGATGGAAACCCTGCTCGTGGATAAAAAAATCGCGGAAGCATTTTTGCCGATCATCGCGAAAAAACTTTTTGCGAAAAACGTCGAACTGCGCGCCGACGAATCGAGCCGCGAAATTTTGAATTCAAAACTCAAAACTCAAAACTCAAAACTGCGCGTCGCGAGCGAGCAGGATTATTTTACCGAATACAACGATTACATTTTGAATGTCCGCGTTGTGGACGGCGTGCGCGATGCGATTGATCACATCAATCATTTTGGTTCCGCGCATTCGGACAGCATCGTGACGGCGAACGAATCGCGCGCGAAACAATTTTTAAACGAAGTGGATTCGGCGACGGTTTACTGGAATGCCTCGACGCGTTTCACCGATGGCGGCGAATTCGGCATGGGCGCGGAAATCGGCATCAGCACGGACAAAATCGGCGCGCGCGGACCGATGGGTTTGGATGAATTGACGAGCTATAAGTGGCTGGGAATTGGCAGCGGCCAAATCCGAAGCTGATTCAAAAACTCTCACGCGGTGAGCCGTCTGTGTTTTTTCTTCTGAATTCGGACAGAGCGGATTTAAAATCCGCTGCCGCGAGATTCATGGATGAATTCATGCGCTTTCAGGATTTCGACGCTTCCTTCCTGAAAACCTTTCCTGTTGACGGAACGCATTTGAATACGTATTCCCGATGCGGAGTCTTTAAATACAACTATGAAAAACCAGTTCCAATCTCTTCTGTTCCTCACGGTCCCGACGATTGCCGCTCTGTCCTTGACCACCGCTCGCGCGCAGGATTCGCGATTTTACGTCAAGGCAGACGCGGGCGGGCAACTGACGCTCGACACGCATTTGAAGGAATTTTTCGGCGAACCGGTCGGTTCGGCCCAGGTGAAATTTGATCCGGGCGCGCGCGTGGGTTTCGTCGGCGGTTATCAAATCACGGACTGGTTTTCGGCGGAAGGAGAAACCGGCGTGATGGCGAACAACATCAGTTCCATCGGCCGCGGTTCGGTGGACGCGACTTTTGCGAACGTTCCGTTTCTGCTGAACGCGCGTTTTCAATGTCCCGGAAAATGCCGGCTCACGCCGTATTTCGGCGGCGGCGTTGGCGGGGCCGCGTCGGTGCTGGATGCCGATCACATTACTTTTGGCGGAACGCGAATGCACGGCTCGGATTCAACTGCGGTTTTCGCGTATCAGGCTTTTGCTGGATTAAGTTACAAGCTCAACGAGCAAATGGCGTTGAGCCTGGAATATCATTATTTCGCGACGAGCGGCGCGGATTGGGAAGCGGATCGCACCTTCGGAACCGGCACGGATCATTTGAAATTCGCCGGAACGGAAACACACGCGGTCAGCATCGCGTTCACGTTCCGCTTTTAAATTGCCTGACAATTCGATCTGTAAAACGAAAGCGCCCGAATCGGGCGCTTTCTCGTTTTACAAAGTCGGGAATTTCAGATCGCAGGATTCAGGTTATTTTTTCGCGAGCGATTTTTCCCCAAGCGCCGATTGGATGGCCTGTATGACTTGCGGCGAATCCGGAACAATCTTCGATTCAAACCGCTCGAGAATTTTTCCGTCGCGGCCGACGAGAAATTTGGTGAAGTTCCATTTGATGTTTCCCGGATACGGCGAGGTGTCGCCGGCGAGCCTGGTGTAAAGCGGATGGCGGTTTTTTCCGTTCACTTCGATTTTGTCGAACAGCGGAAACGTGACGTTGTATTTGGATGAGCAGAATTCCTTGATCTGCGCGTCCGTGCCGGGTTCCTGTCCGCCGAACTGGTTGCAGGGAAAACCAAGAATGACAAATCCCTTGTCCTTGTATTTTTCATAGACCGATTCGAGCGCGGTGTATTGCGGAGTGAATCCGCATTTGGAAGCGACGTTCACAATCAGCATCACTTTGCCTTTGTAAGCGTCGAGCGATGTTTCTTTGCCGTTAATATCTTTGACGGGAATTTCGTAAATAGATTCCGCTTTCAAAGAAATCGTGGTGAGGAGTCCGAACACAGCAATCAATGCGAGTGTTTTCATGGCCTCTACAATCCGCGTCCGGCCGGAAAATGTCAATCGCGGTCGCGCCGAATTTCCCCGAAAGCTTTGCATCCGGTTTCGCTCGTCGAAAAAACCGTGTCGGGTTTTGGCAATTAAAAAGCGCATTATTGGTTGAAGCCAGAAGCGCCGGAATCCGAGAGCCATTTTCACCGCGAAAATTGGCGCGGATTACTTTATCGCGGAACACCGTTCCTGGGAATCCACGCGCACAACGGCTTTTTCAGTGGAATTATGAGACGAGATTCGACGAATTCTCCACGCCGCAATTTGTTCGCGGCGCGGCTCCGCGCGTTCACCCTGATCGAACTGCTGGTGGTGATCGCAATTATTGCCATTTTAGCGGCGCTGCTTCTGCCGGCGCTGGGCAGGGCGAAGGAGAAGGCGTTGCGCGCAAGTTGCATGAGCAATCTGCATCAGATGGGAATCGCAGTCGCAATTTACGGCGGCGACAACAATGACAAGTTGCCGGACCTGACCCAAAAACCATGGACACCGCTGCCTCCGATTCCAATTGGAAACTGGGTATGGGATTTAACCATTCCGTGGGTCAACGCGCTGATTGACAATGGCGCAAAACGCGACATTTTTTACGACCCATCCAATGCGGCGTTCAATAATGACCAATGTTGGGATTTTAATCCAAACTATCGCATCACCGGATACGTGTGGCTGCTCGCCGGCATTCCACAAGTGGATCCCAAATACTATCGGCGTTCTCTCACGGGAAACTCTACAAATCGCCCCACCGAAACGGAATTCGTTACCGATGTCATAATCAGTTCTCCACCGGGGCAAAACTATAATCATGTTCCAATCGGAGGACTGCCACCGAACATCGTACAACGGACGAGTCATCTCGAAAAATCGCGTCCGGCGGGCGGCAACATTCTTTATCTGGACAGCCACGTGCAATGGCGTCCTTACAAATTTATGACGAACATTGTCAACTCCCCATCCAAGCCCGACCCGCGTTTTGAATTCTGAAGTTCCGCCCAAAATAAAAAACCCATCATCAAATTATGAGAAAAACCCGTCATTACTTCTATCGAGCCAGCCTCGCCATTGTCGTGGCTGGATTCTGCGCAATGGATTCAGCGCGGGCCTCAAGCCTGAATCTGGATTTCAGTTCATCCGGAGGAACGATTCTTGACAGCAACGGCGTTGCGACCGGCTTTACTGCGCGAATGCCGGGCACCGGCACTGATATAACCGGCAATGACACTAATCTGGTGCTCAACACCACTGCCGGTGTTTTGCAGATGCACACGTCGCCCGGCATTGACTTCAGCGGGTCCGTCGGGTTGCCGAGCGCCACAGTCGTGGGCGTCAATCTCTCATCGCTTGGTTTTACCGGCGCGAATGATTTTTCGGCGACGGCAACCTTTAAGAACATCACGAATTTTTATCTGAACCCCGATCAACTCTGTTTGGTCGTGGGAACCGATGGGGCAAACCTGATTCGCGCCGGATTCATCAACTTCTCGCAATTCCATTCCAATGCTCCCGCCGGCGCGAATGAAATGTTCGGGGTGGACACCGTCAACGGCGGAGATCTGGCGCCGCGCTTTTTTGGCGCTTCCGTGGGAGACACCATGACCGTTCAAATTGGGCGGACGGGCGGCTCCTGGAGTGTAAAAGTAAACGGCGTTGATCGGATGCCGAATGCAAATGCGGATGGAACCGGAGCGGCGGCGCCTCCCACATTCCTGGACACTGCATCCGATTTGTTCGTTGGAGTCGTCGCAATGGATGTGGGGAATGACAGCCCGTGGAATGCCGATCTGGACACGTTTTCCGTCAGCGTGATAGAAGAACAAACGAAACCGGAAATCACAAGCCAACCCCAAAAGCAGATTGTCAACGAAGGTAATCCTGCCACGTTCTCCGTGTCCGTGACGCCCGAAACCGCCTCGCCGCGCTCCTATCAGTGGACTCGAAACGACGTCCCTCTTGATGGGCAAACGAGTGACACGCTGACAATCAATCCGACGGCGGCGGATGCCGGTTATTATTCTGTCATTGTTAATAATTCGCTTGGCAGCGTTACCAGCAGCGTGGCTCCGCTTTATGTCATTCAACCATCGGGTACATTCTCGGTGAATTTTGATTCGGCGGATGGCGGAATTACCGACAGCAACGGCGTCGGCACGGGCTTCCCTTCGCGCCTGTCCGGCACGGCGACCGCGCTTCCGGCCAGCGATACAAACCTGTTTCTCAACACCGCCGCCGGTACATTGGATATCACGACAACCAGCAGCGATTACAACGGTGGAAACGGCCTTGACGTGAACGAGAACCTGGGTGTGCAATTATCCACAATCGGTTTCACCGGCGCGCAGGATTTGAACGTGACCGCGCTGTTCCCGCAACCGTTTCCGACGACTGCGATGTACGACCAATTCGGAATCATAGTAGGACCGAATTCATTAGCGCACACGCGAGCCGGCACCATTACCTTTGCAACCAAGGAACGATACTCTGAAAACGTCCACACGAACGACGCCGGAGTTCCGATAAACGATGGAGGTCAATACTTCGGATTCGCATTCGATTCCACCATTCCGATGAATGTCCTGATCAGCCGGACGGCCGGCGTATGGCATTCCTACATTGACGGCGTCCAATGGGACGTGCTCACGCAACCGACTTATCTGAATACATCCACCGACATGTTCGCGGGAATTTTTGCGGAAGATGTCGCCAACGGAGTTCATAAAGTCGTTTCCGTGGACAGCTTTAAAGCACAGGTGTTTGACGGTCCGAAACTTAATGTCAGCATTGCCGGCAGTAATCTGAACTTCACATGGAACGTCTCAGGACCGGTCACCATACAATCGAGCACAAACCTCGCCGATCCGAACGGATGGACAACAGCCGCCATTCCAACCTCGGACTCTGCTTCGTTGCCGATGCCTGCGAGCGATCACACGTTCTACAGGCTGGGCTTGCCTTGATCATTGAGCCTTCGCAACGCGTGGAGGGAGAATTTCTCTCTCCACGCGAATCGTTTTCCATCCCACGCGGCGCGGCAGGCGATTCGCAGTTTCGTTTCCACTTTTCCCTTGAACCGGCATATATTTCTCGCTCGCGTGATGAAGCAATTAAGAAATCTCCTCCGTCCAATCGCTGGCATTTTCGCAATGGCACTTGCGCTTTTCGCGTCAAACACTCTCGCCCTGGAGCCGCTCACAGGAAATATTTTCACGCACGATCCGTCCACAATGATCAAGGACGGTTCGCGCTATTACATTTTTTTCACCGGACAAAATATTTCCTCGAAATCTTCGACGGACAAGCTGAACTGGTCATCGGGTCCGTCGGTTTTTTCCAACGCGACGCGTCCGGCCTGGACAACAAACGCGGTTCCGGGATTCACCGGAAATTTCTGGGCGCCGGACATTATCCAAATGAACGGGCGATTCTACCTGTATTATTCCGTTTCCACATTTGGCAGCCAGGTTTCCGCAATCGGTCTGGCGACAAATGCGACGCTCGATCCATCAAGCCCGGATTATCACTGGACCGATCAGGGACCCGTGATTCAGTCCAACAGCGGCGTTAATTACAACACGATTGATCCGAGCGTGATGCTCGCAAGCGATGGCCGGATGTGGATGTCTTTCGGCTCTTACTGGACGGGAATAAAACTGATCGAACTGGATCCGGCAACCGGCAAACGCATTTCCGGAAATTCGCCCGTTTATTCTCTCGCGACGCATCCGCCCAGCACCGCCATTGAAGGCTCGTGCCTCATCCAGCATGACGATTATTATTATCTCTTTGTGAACTGGGATATGTGCTGTTCCGGAATTGACAGCACTTACAACATTCGCGTCGGACGCAGCGCAAGCGTGACCGGCCCGTATCTGGATCGCAACGGATTGAACATGACGTTCGGCGGCGGAACAATGTTTCTGGAAAGCAGCGGACGTTACATCGGCCCCGGCCACGCGGGCGTCATGGTCGAAGGCGAAACCAACTGGCTGACATTTCATTATTACGATGGAAATGCAAACGGCGCTTCCAAACTCGCTTTGGGCCGTCTTCAATGGACTTCAGATGGCTGGCCGGTGATCACCAACGATTGGACCGCGTTTTATCCTTTTGAAGCCGACGCCCGCGATGATTCGCGCCAATACAACGGCCAGCTTGTCAACGGCGCAACCGTTGTTGACGAAACGAATCGAAGCAAAGTTCTGAATCTCGATGGCGCGAACAATTTTGTTTTACTTCCCATTTCCGTTGCAAACGCCGACACCTTCGCCGCATGGGTCAAATGGAACGGCGGCGACGCGTGGCAGCGCATTTTTGATTTCGGCGACGGGACGAGCCGTTACTTTTTCCTGACGCCTTCAAACGGCCAGAACGGGAAACTCCGTTTTGCGATCAACGCCGGCAGCGGCGAAAAAACCATTGATGGCGACGGACCTTTGCCGATTGGCGCGTGGCAGCATGTCGCGGTCACGCTCGACGGCTCGCGCGGTCTGCTTTACCTGAACGGAAATCCCATTGCCACCAATGCGAATCTTACGATTCGTCCCTGGCAAATTCTCGCGCGCAGCAATTATCTCGGAGAGAGCCAGTTTTCCGCCGATCCTTTGTTCAACGGCCAGTTGGATTCCTTCCGCGTTTTTGGACGCGCGTTGAGCGCCGATGAAATTAAAGAAATCGCTTTCGCGCATCCTTCTCTTTCGCATCGCTACAGTTTTACAACCGACGCTTCGGATTCCATCGGCATGGCGCATGGCACATTGTCGGGCAACGCAACCGTGACAAATAACGCGCTCGTTCTCACCGGCGTTCCCGGCGGATACGTGAATCTTCCCGGCGGGCTGGTTTCCGGCTCCTCCGCGGCGACGATAGAATTCTGGGCTTCGTTCGGCGCCAACGGGAATTGGGCGCGTGTGTTCGATTTTGGAAATATCTCGGGCAACAACGGCCAGAATTTTTATTTCTTCAGCCTGCACACATCCGCGAACGGATTGCGACTCGGCGCTTCCACGGCAAGCGGAACGGTGAATTTCGATTTGCCTGGAACATTCGACTATCAAAAACTCCACGTCGTTTGCGTCACGGATCCGTCCTCCGGTTATACCGCGATTTACACAAACGGCGTTTTACTCGCGTCGCAAACCGTCGCGCTTCCGGCATTGACCGGCGTGAGCGCGGCGTGGTCGTTCATCGGGCGTTCTCTTTTCAGCAGCGACGCTTGGTTGAACGCGACAATTGACGAATTTCGCATTTACGATGGACGCCTGACGCCGGACGAAATTGCGGCAAACGATCTCGCCGGTCCGGACGCGCTGACAATTCCGGTTCAAATCACCGCGTCGAATTCGCCCGACGGATTGACCTTGCGCTGGCCCGCGTACGCCGCGGGTTTTGTGTTGGAATCCGCAAACTCGCTGAACTCCGATGCAATCTGGAATCCGGTCCTCAGCGAACCGATTCTTGAAAACGATGCTTATGAAGTAACGTTGCCGGCGAGCGCAACCGCGCAATTTTTCCGATTGATCCGATAGCTCCCGTCTCATTCAAACGATTCTTCCAACGGATCGAATGTTTCCCGCCAAATCCGAAGCCGAAACGCGAAGGAAACCTGAAATCCGACTCCGGCTCGCGTTTCGGATTTCTTTCGGATTTCGGATTTCGGCAATTCGGACTTCTCCTTCAATCCAATCCGCTCACGTCCGCATTGTAAGTGATCAACGGTTTTCCTTTTTCGACGTGAATGCTGGAGTTGATGAATCGAATTCCCTTGGCGTGATAAATTTTCATTCCGACCTTCGCCGAAATCGTCACGTTTGAAAACGTCACATCCGTTATCGGCGCTTCCGGCAATCCGCGAATCGTTCCCGCCGTCGGGCAATTCGTGACGCGCACATTGCGGATCGTGATGTTTTTGTTGATCGGCGTCGTGGCTGTAATCGGCTGCGGTTTTTCGGTGGCCGGATCTTTGGGCGCGTCGTGTTCGGGATACCAGTCAATGATATAAACCGGATTTTTCACCTGGTTCATCGTCAGATTTTCGTAGGTAAGATTCTGCAAAACGCCGCCGCGTCCCCTCACGGTTTTAATGCGAATGCCCGAGTCGGTCTGGTCGAACGTGCAATCGCGCACAACGAGATCCTCGATTCCTCCGTCCGTTCCGGAGCCAATGGACATTCCGTGTCCGTGAACGAATGTGCAATTTTTGATCAAATAATTTTTATTTCCCGGCGAGCGCGAGTGAACCGGTTTCACGGCAACGTTGTCGTCGCCGGTGTCAATTTTGCAATCGCTGATCAGAAAATTCCAGCCGGACGGATCAATGCCATCGGTGTTGTGCGCGTTGGACGGGGATTGAATGGTAATTCCCTGAATCGTCACGTCCGTGCAATCCTGCGGCACAAGATGAAACATCGGCGAGTGAATCAGGCTCACGCCGGAAACGCGCACCCGCGTGCAATGGGAAAATTTGATCATGTAAGGGCGATGCGTCATTTTCTTGTTCGCCTCAAACGCCGCCCACCACGCGCTGCCTTGTCCATCAATGGTTCCCTCGCCGCTGATCTCGATGTCGTGCGCGTCCTCGGCCGTGATGGAATCCTTGTAACGATTTTTCACAATCGGATAATGGGCCATGTCGTCGCTGATGAGAATTGTCGCTCCGCGCGCCAGATGCAGATTGATGCCGCTGGCAATTGAAAATGGCATCGTGAGAAATTTCCCTTCCGGCACGAGAACGATTCCGCCGCCGGCTTTCGACGCGGCGTCAATCGCTTTTTGAATCGCGGTCGTGCTCAACGTTTTCCCATCGGGAACAGCGCCGTAATCCGTGATTTTGAACGTGGCATCGGGAATTTTCGGAAGCGCCGGTGTCTGGGCGAAAAGCCGGCCCACGCCAAGAATGAAAACTCCGGCGACAACCAGCGAAACGGTTCGAAAAGGATTTGTCATACAAATGATCATCTTCTTCGGCTGAACTCCATGCAAATCGTTTAGCTTTCGATTGTTTGCGTTTTATCCTTGGAATTGTGCATCGAAAAAAGTCGCGGATCCAACTCCGAAAAAAAGAGGAGCGCGCGGTTCGCGTGCTTTTTTCGGCGACTCGCTGAAAAAGGTTTGTGCGAGCCGCCCAAACTGCACGCGAGCCGCGTGCGCTCCCCACAACACGGAACTTGAAATAAAAAACGTTCCGCCATTCGCTTTCGCGAACAGCGGAACGTTCGAAACGGAAAATTAAAGTCAAGCCGCGCTTTCGCCGACCTGGAACCGGACAAATCTGCGGATCGTCACTTCATCGCCCAACTGTTTGGCGACCGAACCGATGTGTTCGCGAACGCTGATTTCGGAATTTTTCTTCACAAACCCCTGCTCCAGCAAACAATACGTTTGAAAGAATTTCTCAAGAACGCCCTGAAGAATTTTTTCCATCGCTTGCGCCGGCTTGCCTTTGAGCCGGTCGGATTGGGCCGCAATGTCGCGCTCCTTCGCAATCACGTCGGCGGGAACTTCCTCGCGCGAAACGGCAAACGGATGGCCCGCCGCAATTTGCAGCGTGATGTCTTTGACGAGTTGTTTGAAATCGTCGCTTGCAACCGTGCTTTCCTTGCCCGCGCCAACTTCAACCAGCACGCCGACTTTCGCGCCGGTATGAATGTAGGCGGCGATCAATCCGTTGCCGCTGACTTCCATCCGCGCGTGGCGCGCGATTTTGATGTTCTCGCCGATTTTCGCAACGGCGGCTTCGCGGTCAGGTTCGAGATTCGCGT
>DASSNZ010000115.1:0-4585 GCA_035701135.1 Verrucomicrobiia bacterium | reverse complement strand
CATCAACGTACGGCGTCAGCAGTCGTAGCCCTTGCGCCAGCATCGCCGGGTAGAAATCCTCATGGCTGCTGGCGGCCGTGCGGTTATGAAGATCCAGCGTGGCCTTGTCCATCGCTTTTGCAGCCGGCTCGATCAAATCGGTGCGGCCGCCATAAGCGACCAGTGCTGCCGCCGCGTTTGCGAAAGCAGGTGTAGCGTATTGAATTTCAGAATTTGCATACGGGTCAATTATGGCGCCGCTGGAGTTCTGCATGGTTTTCCAGAAATCAATTTCACTGGCGATAAGAGCTAGGTAGTTCGTGCGCGTCAATCCGGTCGGAGTAAAATCTGTGACGCTGTTCGGATCAAAATTGCTGAGTAATGCCGGAGTTGGATCAATCGCGAATACGGACGGATTCCACCCATTGTAAGGAGATGTTTCAATGACAGGAGTAATGTCGTTATCCGTAGGTTCGAGCGTCAGCGCATTTAAAATCCAGTTTGGGGTTGGCGAACTGAATGCGATGTTGAGTATGCCTGTGGCATCGGCAGTTACCGACGCCGAAAGTTGAAGATACTCGCCCGTTCTCGGAGATATTGTCGGCAGCGTGGCCGCGCCCGGCACGCTGACGATGATAATGTGGTCGCCAAAGTTAGCATCACCGCAAAGCACCTTCATCAAATACTTGGCACCCGGCACGAGACCGGAGACGCGAAATGTTATTCCGCTGGTTGTGCTGTCGAAAATGAAATCGCGATGTAAATCGTCCGCGATGCCGCGGTCGCGAAGCAGCAATCCATTGGTGGAAATCCAGCCATAGCCAAGACCTTCCGAATAAGTGGTGACATTATCCACCGCGACGTAACCCGGCTCGGTGCCGGCGGTTCCAAAGTCAAATTGATACGTGGCAGCGCGTGCGGCGTTCAAAGTGAGGAGAGATAGAAATACAACTGCGTTGCGCCGAAGTGTTCCGAAGAAACGAAACAGGCCTTTAATGTAAAGACTTACGTGTGAATTCGATGGCATGATGTCAATCCGGAATCAGAATCGGTAGCGGAAAAATGCGTCCCGTTTTTCGGAAGTGGAAATAAATTTCGCGCAAGTCATGCCGCATCAGTTGAAGAAATTTTTTGGTTCCGCGCGCCCACGCTGTGCCGTTGACATGACGCATGAAATCGGTCTGAGCGGAGGTTGAACTCGCCGGATACGGCACTCTCAAAATGAGAATAAAACTGCTCGCGCGAATTCCATTGAAAGGGGAAAACATACCGGAACTTATCAGTCCCCGACGACAGGCGTCCACTACTCGAACGGGTAAAGAGAATGGAATGCTTATTGAAGGTGAACAATGCCGAGGCGGACGGCGTTGATCGCCGCTTCGGTGCGGTCTTTCACATTGAGTTTGTTGAACAGCGTTTTCAGATGCGCTTTCACAGTGTCTTCCGTGATGAAAAGCGAAACCGAAATTTCCTTGTTGCTGCGGCCTTTAATGAGCAGTTGCAAGACTTCCATCTCGCGTTGGGAAAGATCCGCGCGTTGGCGGCGCCTCGCAAGGCGTTCGGCGACTTTGCCCGGCAGAATTTCTTTGCCCTCGTAAACCGCGCGAATCGTGTTCGCCAATTCGTCGTCCGGCGTGTCTTTAAGCAGATATGATTTTGCGCCGGATTGGATGGCCCGGAATATATCCTCATCCATGTCGAACGTCGTCAGAACGATTACGCGAGCATCGTTGAATTCTTTGCGGATTGCCATGATCGCTTCGACGCCGCCCATTCCCGGCAATCGCAAATCCATCAGGACAACATCCGGTTTGTTTCGTCGGTAGATTTCCAAAGCTTTTGCGCCGTCGCCGGCCTCTGCGACGACCCGCAAATCCGGCTGGCTTTCGATCAGCGCCGCCATTCCTTTGCGGAACGCGGGATGATCGTCCACCAACATTACTCTTATTTCATTCGGTTTCTTCAAGTGGTTTATCTTAGTGAAATTTTCTTCGGGTAATCACCTACCTGTTTGGGTAATTTTTCCGAACTGAATTTTTTCAACCTCGATACATTGAATTTCAATCGCCGGAAAGCCGAACGGTCAGAACAACCTTCGTGCCTTTTTCCGCGCTGCTTTCAATTTTCAATTCGCCTTTCAATTCCGCCGCGCGTTCGCGCATTCCCATCAGTCCAAATCCGCCTTCGCTGGACGGCGGATTCCGCGGGTCAAATCCACAGCCATCATCGGAAACGGTCAGGCGAAGTTGTTGTTCGTGAAATTCCATTTTAACGCCGATATTTTTTGCGCCGGAATGTTTTGCGGCATTGGTGATGGCCTCCTGGCCGACGCGCAAAACGTCGTTCTCGATCATCGGCGCGAGCCGGCGGGATTTGCCGCTCACATCAAAAGACGTTTTGAGCGGCGTACCCTGGGTTGTTTGCAAAAAAATTCCTTTTAACGCGCCGGGCAGGTCGTTCGTTTCCAAAACATGCGCGCGCATGTCCCAGATGGAATTGCGCGCCTCGGCCAGACTTCCGCGAACGAGCGCCTGAGCGGAGTCGAGATGATGTCCGATGATTTCGCCCGCGCCGTTGGCGCTTTTTTTGGCGAGTTGCAATTGCACCGATATGGCGGCCAAACCTTGCGCAAGTGTGTCGTGAATTTCCCGCGCAAGGCGATTGCGTTCGGACAGAATGGCGGCAAATTCGGCTTCGGCCATTTCGCGATGGCGTTTTTGCTCGCGCAACCGGTATCGGGACAACGCAACGAGAATGCCGATGATCAGCATCAAAACGGCCGTCACCGTTCCGAGTAAAATGAGCGCATGTTTCGGCGTCCACCAGGGCGGTGATTTTAGAACAACCAAATCCGCCGGTGAACGCAACAAAACTTCAAAAGATTTCGGTTGCCAGATTCCCGCGAAGGGCCGCGAATCATCATGAATAAGGCTGCAAATGCCGGTGATTCGGACTTGCGCGCCGGATTGCCAATCCGGGTGAATTTGCTCGCCCGGAATGATTTTTGAAATAGCGCGAAAAAGTTGGCCGTTGTTATCCAGTGAAAAGACAATCCCATTCAGCACGGGCTGGGCCTGGGTAAGTTTTCCTTCCACAACGACCAGATCGTCCTCGTGATCGAAAGCGTCGTTGACGTTCGTGAGCGGTATTGGAGCAGGTGTTTCCGTGGAACCGATTTTGCGAAAAATTGCATCCTTGAGTTCGGGTGTATTGACGCCGAACACCGGAAATCCGAGCACGTCAATTTTATCGCCGGGTTGCAATTGATCTCCCTGATCTGTCTGAATCCGCAGGCCGGAAGTTCCGTCACGAATCCAGATAAACGATCCAGGTTGCGACGACGTAACCGTGCCGCGCACATGGACGCGATGCGCATAACCGTGAAGATTTTCCGGAGAAAACGTTAACAGACTTATTGCCGAACGGACCGGAGTGGAAAATGGGGATTCCGGCGCCGCCTTGATGACTTTGACCGGTTCGCCGCGTGGGACCTGCAGGACCGGTTTCAATATCTGTCTTTTTTGATTGTACTGATAAAGGCAGACCGCATGAATGCAGACTTCGGCGTCTTCCTGAATGGCGGTTTCGTTCTGAGGATAAAACCTCGCCTGGACAAGCCCTCCATCAACGGCAATCACAATTCTGCCAATGTTCGATCCGGATTCGGGACGGAAATACCGGCGAACAACGCCTTTGATTTCGATCCATTGCGCGTCCAGAGCGCCAGTGATCAACTGTTGGTAGGTGACCGGCTGGGCCGCCGGAATTGGAGCTGTTCCCAATTTTCGTGAATTTCGGACAATGACAATGGGCGCAAACTGACCGGCGCCGCTCACTCCATTGATTTCCAACAAATCCCCAACGTGATAATTCGTTAAAACATTTTGCGCGTTCGGTTCTGTCAGGACGTAAATACAGGCGGTTGAATCGGCCAGGATGATTGAATGTCGGTCCGGAGCCGCGATTTCAGAATCTATCAGCACGCCGATGAGGTGAACCGGCAATCTGTTGACGGTTTTCTCGTTGGCAAGGTCGCGGATTTGCGCCGCGTTGGTCAATTCGCCGGAATACGGTTGCGCGGCGGCGGACACGGAACAGGTGCCAATCAATCCGGCAACAGCAATTGCGAAAATGGACGGGCGCATTTTGAGGATTATGCACTGAAATGATTTACGCGCAATGCCTGCATTTTTACCCTTTCGGGTAATAGACGGCGCTTCAATTCGCATGATAGAAATTTCACACCCTTAACAAACCAATTCTTATGATCAAAAAATTCAATACGCGAATTATCGGTTCGTCATTGGCCGCCGGATTGTTTTGCATGATGGCCGGTAATGTTTCCGCGGAGTTGGTGAGCGGCTGGGGCCTTGAAACCGGAGGGCAGAATGCCACTCTTACAGAAGGAGTGCCCGGCAGCTTTTCGGTGACACAGCCCACGGGTAATGCCGAGCCGCGCGCGAACCTTTCCACGCCGATTGATTTTAGCACCGCGGGCCAGGAGGTGCAGCTTTCAGGGCTGGTCACATTCAGTGGCTTGCAAACATTCGGAAATCAATCATTTCGGATCGGCCTTTACAACAACAACGGCAGCGCGACCGGGACG